>JASHYZ010000286.1 GCA_030042795.1 Terriglobia bacterium
CAAGTCATCATTCCCGGCAAAGCCGATGACAGCCGCCTGATCCAAATGCTCGAAGGCAAGGTCCAGCCGCGGATGCCCTTTAACGCCGATCCACTCCCTGCCGCTGACATTGCCACTATCAAGGCCTGGATCGACGCAGGCGCCAAGGGCCCCGCCGCCGGCGAAGCCTCGGCGCTGGCTCCGCTGGCGATCCCTGATATCAAGCCGCAGGTACGCGAAGTTTCACCTATCGCCTCGGTGCGATTCTCGCCAGACGGCAAGTTGCTGGCCCTCGGCGGCTATCGTGACGTAGAACTCGTAGACCCGGTCACCGGCAAGACTGTCGCCACGCTTTCCGGCCACGCCGACTACGTGCGCGCGCTCGCCTTCAGCCCCGACGGCAAGATGCTGGCGGCCGCCGGCGGGCCGCCGCAGCGCGGGGGTGAGATCAAGCTATGGGACGTCGAGTCGCATCAGCTTCTCAAGACGATGCAGGGCCACAAGGATTGCATCTACTCGGTTGCCTGGAGCCCTGATGGCAAGCTGCTCGCCTCCGGCAGCTACGACAAAATGGTGAAGCTGTGGGACGTGGCAACCGGCAAAGAGATTCGCAACTTGCAGGACCACATTGACGCCGTCTTTGCGGTGGCCTTCAGTCCCGACGGCAAACGCCTGGCGTCCGCTTCGCAGGACCGGACGGTGAAGATCTGGGACGTAACCACCGGCCAGCGATTGTATACCCTCAGCGACGCTTCCGACGGGCTCACCAGCCTGGCTTATTCGCCCACGGGCGATGAGATCGCTGCCGCCGGATACGATAAGACAATCTACATTTGGCGCCTTGGCGATAATGACGGCCATCTGCTTCAATCTCTGATCGCAGACGAAGACAGCATTCTGGCGCTGGTATGGTCTCCTGACGGCAAGATGATCATCACGAGCTCCGCTGACGGGTCTATTCGCTTCCGTGATTCCGCAACCTTGAACCCGGTGAGCGTGATTGACCACCAGCCGGATTGGGTGGAAGCGCTGGGAATTAGCCGGGATGGAAAGTGGCTGGCGGCCGGCCGCTATAACGGAACCCTCAGCGTGTACGACATGAAAACCTACAAGCAGGTGGAAGGGCCCCTGACGGCATTCGCGCCGGTGGGCCCATCGAGCAAAGGAGTAGTGCGGGAGTCGGCCGAGCAATGAGCAAGGCGTTATGCGGGAACAAGGCAGGCTGGATTGGGGCAACCAAACAAGAACTCACCCTGGCGCGCCCTTTGGCCGCAACCAAAAGAAGCATTCACCACAGAGATCACAGAGGCCTTCTCCGTGTTCTCTGTGCCCTCTGTGGTGCGCTTTGCTTTGCGCGCCGCAACCAAAGTGGAGTTCTCCGTGACCTCTGTGCTGAGAAGCGTCTCAACCTGGCGCAGCCTTTGGCCGCAACCAAACCGAAGGCCTCGGCGCCCTCTGTGCCTAGAAGCCTCTCAACACGGAGCTCACGGAGACTCTGCGGCCTCAGTGTTAGAGGCTTTTGGGGCGCAGAGAGTACGGAGATGGCGAGGGCGGCGCGGCGATTCAGAAATTCACGCCTTGGCGGGTAGTCCAAAGGGACGATTGGGAAATGAGACGGCTATAAAGAGATGGTTCGAAGCACAGAGCGTCGTTCGGTCTAAGCCAAGCGCGAGGGGCCCAGTATGAAGGAAATACAAGATTCCTCGTCGCCTACAGCTCCTCGGAATGACAGTTTCGGCGAGTTTTTCAACAGACGGCTAGACGCGGCGCTTAGTCCCTCATCTCGCAGGCGCTTCAGAGCCAACGTAACGAACGAAGCCAAGAGGTTATTGAAAATAAAGGACAATGTTTTTCCCAGAGCACTCAAAGCCAAGAGGTATATGAAAACAAAGGAGTTGTTTTTGTAAAGCCAAGAGGTTGTTGATGGGAAATGAGTTATGCCTTAACGAAGGGTCAAAAATTCTCGGTTATCTGAAGAGTTAAAGGGTGGCGGCAATTCGTCAGCGCTCTGTCGAAGGCTACGAGGGTCTGCAAAACCTAACGCGCCGAACGAAGCTGTCAACATATTGAAAACAAATGACCTATTTTCTTAAAGCCGTCAGGATATTGATAAGTATGTCTGTTGCTCCTAAAATCAGATTCAAGATTCGCCGTATACATACGAGTGGTTAACGCTGTTTCAGCAAAGTTGAAGCCTCGAGGTAGGACGGAGGTATTTCTATGAAGACAAAGATAGGTGTGGCGATCGCACTCTCATCGCTGGTTGTGGCCTTTTCGGCGCTGCTTCGTGCCGAAGAACCCATCATTCCGCCTACCATCGACAAGATCTGGCCCGCCGGAATGGAGCGCGGCACCACGGCCACCTTCACTCTCGACGGCCGCAATCTTGCCGAAGCGAAGGACGTGATCTTCGACGCACCTGGAATCAGCGCTAAGGTGACGGACATTACGGACGTGCCTGAGAAGATCACCGGTCCCCGCGCCGGTGTAGACCTTGGCGCCCAAGTACCTCTCGGCAAGAAGCAGACCGCCAAGCTTGAAGTGACGATCGCCAAGGACGTGGCGCCCGGCATCCACCAATTCCGCATCCAAACGCCGCTCGGAACCAGTAACACGGTTGTGCTGGATGTCGGATCGCTTCCCGAAATTGACGAGAGCGCCAAGTCAGCCATGTCGGGCTCGGCGGAGCCGCAGGAAATCGAGCTGCCGGCCACGCTGGTGGGGACGGTCTCCGCACCCGGCGATACAGATCGATATCAGTTCACGGGAAAGGCAGGTGACGAACTCGTTTTTCAGGTGGTAGCGTCGGAGCTCGGATCCGATCTTGAGTCGTTGCTTTTCCTGCAGGACGCGTCAGGTCACACTTTGGCTGAAGCCGGCAGGGAGGACACCGGTGCTGACGGCGTGCTGACTTATAAACTGCCCCAGGACGGCAAGTACACGCTGGCTGTCACCGACCGTGAGAAGGGCGGCGGCATGGATCACTTCTATCGCATCAATGCGGGCGTCTTACCTTACGTCACAAGTGTCTTTCCTCTGGGCGTAAAGGCTGGCCAGGCCACTGAGGTCGCCGTGAGCGGAATGAACCTCGGCGGCATCCGCGAGGTGAAAGTTGAAGCGCCGAAAGCGGCCGAGGGCTGGACGACAATACCGCTGGCGGTAAAAACGAGCGAGGGCCGTTCCCTGGACAAACTCAGGCTGGCGGTAAGCAATGAGCCTGAGCTACTTGAACACGAACCGAACGATACTGCGGCTGAGGCTCAGCCCGTTTCGCTGCCCGTCGTCATTGACGGGCACATCGACGGGGGAACAGGCGCAGCAAGCGATCAGGACTACTTCCGCTTTCATGCGCGACGGGGCGAGAACATCACGATTGAAGTGGCGGCGGCGCGGCTGGGGTCGTCCCTCGACTCCGTGATTGAGGTTTTGGACGCGCAGGGGAACCCTATTCCGCGCGCCACCATTCGCT
>JASHYZ010000287.1 GCA_030042795.1 Terriglobia bacterium
CCACGCCGGACGCCCTGTGCCCGCTCGGGGAACGGAGCAGCCAAGCTCGCCTTACTATACGGATCCGTTCGTTGGCGCCCATCCACCATTCGCTGAGCTGGCGCACAGCCTTTGAATTTCAGTGCTCTGCTCCCGCCTGACGGTGTTATGATCTGCGCATGTCACCTTCCCGTCGCGACTTTCTGATTTCAGCTACCGCAGCTCTTTCGGCTCCACGGATTCTCGGGGCCAACGACCGCGTGCAAGTGGGATTCATCGGTTATGGGCTGATCGGCGCGCAGCACGTACACGATTTCAAAAACCTCCCGGACGTAGACCTCGTGGCCCTTTCCGATGTCTACGAGCCCCGCATGCGCCAGGGTTGCGGGGCTTGCGGTTCGCGGACGAAGGGCTACGGCGACTTTCGCCGCTTGCTTGACGATAAAGATGTTCAAGCCGTGGTGATCTCCACTCCAGACCACTGGCACGCACTGCTCACCATCATGGCTTGCGCCGCCGGCAAGGATGTCTACGTTGAAAAGCCTCTAACACTCTTCGTGCGCGAAGGCCGATGGATGGTGACGGCGGCCAAACGCTACCAGCGCGTGGTGCAGGTGGGCACCCAGCAACGCAGTGGCAAGCACTACGCAGACGCGGTAAGGTTGCTGCAAGGCGGCCACATCGGCAAGATTCACACCGTGCGCATGGGCTTCTTCCGCAACGTGATGCCCGGCTTTGGCACACCGCCCGATTCTGATCCGCCGCCGGGCATGAACTATGACCTGTGGCTAGGGCCGGCGCCGGAGCGTCCGTATAATCCCAACCGCTCGATTTATCATTTTCGCTGGTTCTGGGACTATTCCGGTGGCCAGATGACCAACCTGGGCGCCCACGAGATTGACATTGTCCATTGGGTGATGAAGGCGCAGGTTCCGCAAGCCGTCGCCTCCGCGGGCGGTCGATTCGCTTTGCTTGATAACGGCGAAACGCCCGATACTCAGGACGCCTTGTTCGAGTATCCCGGATTTACCACACTCTGGTCGAATCGCGAAGCCAGCCGGGGGCGCGGTCAGGGCGAGGGGTTGGAGTTTTTCGGCACCAAGGGAAGCATGACGCTCGGCCGTTCGGGCTTCCAGATTTTTCCCGACATGAAGGTGCCGCCCCAAAATCAGATCCCGGAGTTTCAGGGCCATCCCGTGGGCGGCCCGCAGCCCGTGGCGAACGCCGTGCCCACACCCTGGTGCGACGCGATGAAGCAGAAGGCCTACAATGACCTGCTTGCTTCGCACGCGCGAAACTTCATCAACTGCGTCAAATCGCGGCAGCAACCGGTCTCGAGCCTGGAAGAGGAGCACGGCGTGGCTACGGCTTGCCACCTGGCCAACATCTCGTTGCGCCTCGGGCGCAAGGTGAAGTGGGACGCCGAGAAAGAAGAGATCATCGGCGATGCCGATGCTTCGGCCATGCTGCTGCGGCCTTACCGGAAACCGTGGGACCGGGTTTTGGCGAGCCTTAGCGAGGCTCGCAAGACTGGGTAACACGACCCTCACCCCCTCGGAGGAGAGGGTGGCGCAAAGCGCCGGGTGAGGGGCATTTGTCACCTTATTACGCGAGGCTCGGTAATCTATGAATCGTCGCAGCTTTCTCACCTCCGTGGCCGCGAGTGCGTGCGTGACATCGGCGGTTAGTGATGGTCGGTTGGGCGCCCAAGAACTTCCGCGCACTTCGATGGGCGTGTGCCAATACTCGTTCTCGCAGAGCCCGCACACTAAATCGGCTTACGATTTCCTCGAGTACTGCCACTCGCTCGGCGCCGGCGGGATCCAGATTGGGCTCGATTCGCTTGAGCCCGATTACATCGATAAACTGCGGCGCCGCACGTCTGAGCTCGGCATGTATCTCGAAGTGATCGTGAGCCTGCCGCAGAATAATGACGTGGAGGATTTTGAACGGCACGTGGACGCGGCCCGGCAGGCTGGAGCCGGATGCCTGCGCTCAGCGTGCCTCAACGGGCGGCGTTACGAGAATTTCACCAGCCTCGATCAGTGGAAGAAGTTCGTCACCGAGTCGCACGAACGAATCGGTCTAGCCGTGCCGGTCCTTGAGAAGTACAAGGTGGCGCTCGGTCTTGAAAACCACAAGGATTGGACGGCGGACGAGATGGTTGCGCTGATCCAGCGCCACAACAGCGAATTTCTGGGCGTGTGTCTCGATACCGGCAACAACATCTCTCTGCTCGACGATCCCATGGACGTGGTCACCAAGCTCGCACCCTTTGCGGTCACGACCCACTTCAAGAACATGGCGGTGAAAGCTTATCCCGACGGCTTCCTGCTATCTGAGGTGCCGTTAGGCCAAGGGATACTTGATCTTGCCCAGGCGGTTGAGACTATTCGCAAGGCACGGCCAGAAGCGCGGTTCAATCTGGAAATGATCACCCGCGACCCGCTGAAGATACCGTGTCTGACGGACATGTACTGGGTGACATTTCCACAACGAAGCGGCGAATATCTCGCCCGCACCTTGCGCCTCGTGCGCGATCACCCGCCCGCCGAGCCGTTGCCCCAAGTTACCGGACTGGACGACGTGTCGCGCCGCCAGCAGGAGGAAGACAACGTGAAGCAGTGCCTGGCTTACGCGCGGGAGAAGCTGGGAATGCGCGCGACATAGCTGCGACCAGCACAAGAACAAATTTCCTGGAGCAAGGGATGACCCGCAGCTCCATATCGAGGCAGTTCGCGAGCACCCGCAACGGTTTTACCGGCCTGTGGTTAGTGCGCCAACTCGTCAATATGAAGCCCGGCCTGATGTAAGATGCTCCGCAGAGTACCGACTGCAAGGGAGCGATGCAAAGGCACCGTTACACGTTTTTCGGCCTTCACTAGACGAACGTGAGAACCGCTCTGCCGGACAACCGTAAAGCCACGCCGCTCAAGAGCCTTGACAACCTCGGGTCCTGAAAGGTCGCGTGGGAGCTTCACGCAGAAACCACGATAGGATCGGTAACGAAATGAAGGCGAATCTTACGAGGGATTTCGTGTTCGTCGAAGTGGGTAGCGACGGCGTCAACAATTTGCTCTTGCAAATCGCCCAGGTCTTCGCCCTGTGTCGTAATGCCCCCAGAGCCGCCCGGGGCGTCCCAAGAGGCAATCAAACGGCCCGATTCTTCGTCGCAAGTAACCTCGAAAGTCAGCTCGTCCATTTGTGCTTAAGTATAAATCGCTTGTACGAACCCGGTCAATTCACGCGCATGAGTTGGGTGAGTTGCCCCGATACCCGGCCTGGGCATTCAGGCGCGGGCGCTGGGCGCCGTGCGTCATTCATCCGCTCGGAGTTGGGATCCGAGTGAAAGTCGCGTAGAAGCCAGGAGGAGCAACATGCAACGGCGGCAATTCATCCAACAGGCGGCCGGGACGGCCCTCGCTTCGGCGGCTTTCTCAACCGGAAAAATCCTGGGCGCAAACGATCGTGTAAACGTTGCCTTAATCGGTTGCGGCGGACGCGGGCGATTTGATGTCGGCCTCTTGAGCCAGATTCCTGACGTGAAAATTGTTGCTGTGTGCGACGTTTACGAACCCCACGCCGCCGCCGCGCAAGCTTGGGCCGGAGCCGACTGCGAGTCCTTCAGCGACTTTCG
>JASHYZ010000288.1 GCA_030042795.1 Terriglobia bacterium
AGTCCTTCCGCGCATGCCTTACGGAGTGAAACCCATTCCCGACGCCGTTGCGCCCGACACGACCGCGGCCTACTACTCGCCCGGAGCGGCGGATGGCTCGCGCGCCGGCATCTACTATGTGAACCTTTACCGGCCGGAGACGCGCCCCAAGTGGGAAATGACGGCGCTCACCCTTCACGAGTCCGTGCCCGGCCATCACGTACAAATCGCGCTCGGCATGGAGCAGACGAACCTGCCCAACTTCCGCCGCTACGGCTATTACAACGCCTTCGGAGAGGGCTGGGGACTCTATGCCGAATCGCTGGGTGATGAGATGGGACTTTACGATGACCCTTATTCGAAATTCGGGCAGCTCACGTATGATATGTGGCGCGCGGTGCGACTGGTGGTGGATACGGGAATGCACGCCGATCGCTGGTCACGGCAGAGGGCCATCGATTACTTCATGCAGAACGCGGCCAAGGAGGAGCTCGACGTCGTAAACGAGATTGACCGCTACATCGCCTGGCCGGGCCAGGCGCTCTCCTACAAGATCGGCCAACTCAAGATTCGCGAACTGAGAACCAAAGCCGCCGCAGCACTGGGACCGAAGTTCGACGTGAAGGAGTACCACGAAGTCGTGCTGCGCGAAGGCCCGCTGCCGCTGGATATTCTGGAACGCCAAGTGACGGACTGGATGAATACGAAGCAAGGGTAATTACGAAACCCTTCTCTCTTACTCTCCAAAAGGACCATAACTTCTCCGGAGACGGGCCCACATTCCTTGAACAGTCCTTCCCGTCCGGCAGTGCGCCGCAAACCTCAGCATGGGTTAGTCCTCAGTCGCTTCGTCGAGGTGGAGCGGATCGACCTCAGGAAGCAGGTCCCCGGGCCTGGCGATCCAGGTGTAAAGCGTTGGCAGCAGGAAGATGCTCATCAGCAGGTCGGAGATCAAGCCTCCCACGATGACGATGGCGAACGGCCGCTGGGAATCGGAGCCGATGGCGTGCGAGGTCGCGGCGGGCAACAATCCCAGGGTTGCCACCAGCATAGTGATCAAGATGGGGCGCAGCCTGAGAACAGCGCCCTCCACGGCAGCCTCCACTACTGAACTGCCCCGAGAGCGGCGCTGATTGATGTACTCAATCATGATGACGCCGGTCTGCACCGACACGCCAAAGAGCGCCAGGAGCCCAACACCGGATGAGACACTAAAGTTGGTGTGCGTCACCAGAAGCGCCAGCAGACCTCCCACCGGAGCCATGGCGAGCGTGGCGAGGACAAGCAGAGCCCACTTGAACGAATTAAACATCATGTAAAGAATGACAAAGATGATGAAAACGGTGAACGGCACGATAATCGCAAGCCGGGCCTGAGCCCTCACCTGGCTTTCGTATTCACCTTCCCAGTTGATGTGATATCCTTGAGGCAGCTTGACCCGCCGCTGCACCTTGTCGATGGCTTCCCGCACCGCGCCACCCAGGTCACGGCCACGCACGCTGTACTTGATGGCGATGTAGCGCTGGTTTCCTTCGCGATAGATTTCGGAGCCGCCATCCTCCACGCTGACGTCGCAAAGCTGCGCCAGCGAAACGCGCTCGCCGGAAGGTGCAAGCAGGCGGATCTTCTCAATCGCTTCCTTGGTGTCCCGATACTCAGGAAGGTAGCGCATCACCAGGTCGTAGCGGCGTTCGCCCTGAAGCACCTGGGTAAGGGCGTTGCCGCCCACGGCCGTCTGGATGGCGTCCTGCACGTCGGCGGCGTTGATCTGGTAGCGGGCGCACTGCTCGCGGTCAACAACGAAGTTCAGGTTGGGCTGGCCGGTGACGTGGAACACGCCCAGGTCCTGGATTCCCTTGACGCCGCTCATAATGTTGGCGATTTCCGCTGCTTTCGCTTCGAGGACCTTCAGATCGTCTCCATAAAGCTTGGTGGCGAGTTCCCCTTTAACGCCACTGACGGCCTCTTCCATGTTGTCGGCGATAGGTTGAGAGAAACCCCAAACCACGCCGGGAATCTTCTCCAGCTCCCGATCCATGGCCGCGACCAGCTCGTCCTTGTTCTGATGGAAAACCGGCCGCCATTGCTCCTTGGGCTTCAGATTCACGCAGTATTCGGTATTGAAGAAGCCGGTAGTATCCGTGCCGTCGTCCGGGCGTCCCACCTGGCTCCAGACGAGGGTGGTCTCGGGAAAAGAGGCCAGAATCACTCGAGCCTGATTCATCACTCGCGTCCCCTCGGTTCGTCCGGTGCTGGGAGCCATGGTGCCGCGGACCCAGAAGGCGCCCTCATCAAGATGGGGCAGGAACTCCGATCCGAGTCTGGGGGTCACCGTCAGATAGACGATGGCCAAGGCCAGAGCCGCCACGCCGAGCGTAAATTTGCGATGGCGAATCGTCCAGTGGGCGGCGACCCGATAGCGATCGCGCAACCAGGCAACCGCCGGGTTATGCCATTCGTGCGCGCCCTTGCGAAAGAAGAAACTCGCCAAGACCGGAGCCACGATCATCGAAAAGAGCAAAGCGCCCAGCAGCGCGAAGGCCACCGTCCAGGCCATGGGCTTGAACAGCCGGCCTTCTACGCGTTGCAGCGTGAAAATCGGGATGTAAGCAGTAATGATGATGGCGATGGCGTAGAAAACCGGACGTTGCACCTCGTGGGCGGCGGCGCGAATCCGGTCTCCGATCGTGCCGGCCTCACGCCGGTTCAGATGGCGAACGATGTTTTCGATCATCACCACCGAGCCATCCACGACCATGCCAAAATCCAGCGCACCCAGCGACAGCAAGTTGGCGGGCACGCGTTTCAAGTCAAGGCAAATAGAGGCGAACAGCAGGGAGAAGGGGATCGTCAGCGCGACGATAATCGCGCCCCGCACATTGCCGAGCAGAAGAAGGAGGATGATCACCACCAGGCAGACGCCCTCGGTCAGATTGTGCAGCACCGTATGGGTGGTGAAGTGCACCAGATCGCTGCGGTCAAGAAACGGCACGAGCTTGACGCCCGGCGGCAGGATGTAGCTATTGAGCTCTTTGATCTTCTCGTGCAGGCCTTCCAAGGCTCCTTGAGCCTCGGCGCCCTTGCGTAAGAGCACAATTCCTGAAACGACGTCATCGTTGTCGACGATTTTCCCGTCTTCGCGGCGAAAGGCTCTTCCGGTTTGGCCCAGCCGGATCTTGGGGCCCTGTTCCACTACGGCAATGTCTTTCACTCTGAGCGGAGTGCCGTTCTTGGTCATGATGACCGTGTTCTGTATGTCCTGGATATCTCGCACCAGCCCAACGGAGCGAACGTTGATCTGCTGCAGGCCCGCCTCAATAAAGCTGCCTCCCGCGTTTACGTTGTTGTTGGAGAGTTGCTGTTCCACGTCCCCGATGCTGAGCCCGTAAGCGACGAGCTTGTCGGGATCCACGCGCACCTGGTATTCGCGCGTGGGGCCGCCGAAGCTTGAGATGTCCACAATGTTCGGCACCTGCTTAAGGTTCTTCTCCACCACCCAGTCTTCGAGGGACTTCAGATCCATCACGTCATATTGCGGATTCGTGCTTTGCAGCGTGTAAAACATGATCTGGCCAACCGGGCTCCAATCCGTGCCCATTTGGCCCACGACCCCGGGCGGCAGATTAACCTGGCTTAAGCGCTCGAGCACCCGTTCCCGGTTCCAATTGTTGTCAGTGTCATCACCAAAGATCAGCTTGACGTCCGCGAGCCCGAACAATGAGAAGGAGCGTAGGTGCACAACCCCCGGGATGCCGTTCATGGCAATTTCCAGCGGAATCGTCACCTGTTGTTCTATCTGTTCCGCCGAGATCCCCGGCCACTGGGCGATGACGTCAACGTAGTTGTTCGCCACATCTGGATATGCCTCTACGGGAAGCCGGTGGAACGAGATAATGCCCCAGATGAAGAGCAGCACCGCAATCGCCAGCACGAGAATGCGGTTATTGAGCGCGTAATCGACGATGCGACGAATCATTTCAGTTTCTCAGTTCGGAGTTCGGAGTTTGATCCGTTCGGAGTTGGCCGTCGTCGTCGAGCTGCTGCTCATTACAGGACAGCCGCCAATTGGCTAGTTGCGGGTCAGAACTCCGAACGCAAACTGATCAACGCCGAACTGCTAAACTCTGAACTGACTACTGCTCCACCGTGGATTGCAGATCCAAGGCATTGACCACTACCTGTTGGCCTGGGTGCAAGCCCTCGAGGACCGCCTGCATATTGCCGGGCAACATCTTGCCTCCGGTTACCTCGATGCGGCGAAAGTTGCTGCCTCCTGCCGGCGCGTAGACCCAATCCCGGTCGTGCAAATGCAACACAGAGGTGGCTGGCACCGCGGCGTATGATTCTTTGGCGGAGCCGTGGAAGGTCGCGCTAACAAACATGCCCAGCCGTAACATGCCGGGGTTGGCAACCTCCAAGCGAACTTTCGCAGTCCTCAGGTTGGGATCGAGGATGGGTCCGATGTTGCTGATCCGGCCCTTGAGGTTCAAATCCGGGTACGCGTTGAGGTGAATGTCGGCGTACTCACCCAGGCGAACAAAAGGAAGGTCGTTCTCGTAAACATCACAAAGAATCCAAACATGGGAAAGGTCCGAGATGGTGAAGGCGTTGGGCGAGGCCAAACCCTGCGTGCCGGCAGCCATGGTCACCTGTTGGTCTGTAATGACGCCGGAGACCGGCGCATACACATCCACCTCGGCAGAGGGATGATTGACGTCCGCTCCCAGCACCCGGAGATGATCGACAGTAGTCTCAACCGTGACCCTGGCTTTCGCCTCAGTGTCCTCGGCCACTTGGAGATCGTTCAAGGCGATGGCGCCGTGATCGTAGAGCAATTTCGAGCGGTCGAGCTGGGTACGAGCCAGGGTTTCATCCGCTACCGCCTGCCGGTAATCGGAAAAAGCCTGGGCGACGTCGGCGCTCTGGACGCGCATCAGGAGCTGACCCTTGGTGACCGTGTCACCGAGCCGTGCTCGAATCTCCAGAATGCGGCCCGAGGCCACTGAAATCACGGGAACGTTGCGCGAAACGTCGGGGTTCACCGAGCCCGTGACGTTCAACTCCGGCGCCTCGCGGTAGTCAGTGGCGGTCGCCAGCGGATACTGGTCAGGGTGGTCCACCGTGAACAAGCTGGCGTCCGACTCACGGACGACCTGTGCGGGCGGCGGCGCTTCGTCCTGTGGATTAGCTTTGCCGCTGCTGCAACTGGACGCCGCGAGCGCCAGAGAGGCCACTCCCGCGAGCGCTGCTACAAAGTAAGAATCACGTTCCATAATTCACCTTCGAAACTTGCCAAGCAGGTTGCGAAAGCCACGTCCTTCCGAGGCCCGAAATGGCTTCGCGGCAGCCTGCCGAACTTAAGGGCTGAGGTTCCTTGTCCCTGTCGATTCCTTCAATTGCTCAACCGCGAGCATGTCATTGGCGAGCGCCTGGCGATAGGCGAGGGCCGTAGCGCGGTAGCTGCGCTCGGCATCCAGAAAGTCGAGCAGGCTCGCCGCTCCGCGCCGGTAGGCATACTCGCTGATGTCGCGCGAGTCCTGCGCTTCCTTCATGTATCCGGACTCGTACAGCCGCGCCACTTCATCGGCGCTCTGGAATCCTCCGTAAGCGTTCTCAACATCGTTCATCACCGCGTCCTCTGCAGCTTTTTCACTCTCCTGAGCGCCGCCGATGGCGTAATGGGTACGCGCGATTTCACCCTGGTTTTTGTCCCAGATAGGAATCTCGATACTCGCTGTGAATCCGGCAAGGTTCAGGGCTGAGACGTGCGTGTAAGTGAAGGCGGTGGTCAAATCGCGTTTGCCATTGGCCTTCGCCAGGTTGTACTGGCTGTTGGCAGCGGTCACGCCCTGTTTGGCGGCCAGCAGATCGGGGCGATGCTGGAGCGCCAGGAGCTCGAGGTCCTGCTGGTTGAGGTGCAGCGGCGCATAGGCCAGCTCCCCGGCGACCTCAAAATTCTCCGGCAAAGTGTCGTAACCGAGATACTGCCGCAACCCCGCCCGTGCCTGGACAAGGGACAACTGGGCGGACGAGACGTCCTGCTGGAACTGCAGAAGCTGCAGATGGATCTTGAGGTAGTCTCCCTCACTGATGGCGCCCGCCTTGTATTGCGACTGGGAGATGTCAACCGTCTTTTGAAAGCTGTCCAGATCCTGCTTGGCGAAATCGAGCTGCGACATCGCAAGCAGTACGTTAATGAATTGCTGAGCCACGTTGAACGTCAGCGAGCGCTCATTGTCGTAGACCTGAGACCGGGTGACAGTCGTCTGGTCCTTGGCCGCCTCCACGCGGGCGGCTCGCTTGTGGCCGCGCTCCCAGGTAAATGCCGCGCCGAGGTCAAATTCTGTGACTTGGTTAAGGGTCGCACTGTTGAAGCCGTTGGGCGTGATGGGTACGTAGAGATCATCGTACGTGAACACCGGGTTCGGGCGGATGGCTGCCGTGATCTCCTCGGCTTGGCTCTGCTGGATTTGCGAGCGGGCGGCCTGCAGGGCATGGTTATGCGCCAGAGCGAGCTGGATGGCCTGATCGAGATTGATCTTCACATCCGTTGGCGTCTGCCCATAAGAGGCTGACGCCAGCACGGATGCTCCTATCGCGAGGGTCAGGCCGATGAATAATGATCGGTCACGCGGACTGATGAGACGAGGGGTATCTTTGTGCATGGAGTTGTTACCCTTAATCCCGACGCGCCGGGTGCAATGGCGAAACAAATACACTTACAGCGCTGGGAAGTTTATCGACTGAAGGAAAAGGAGCAGGGAGGGGCGCGGCTGATGGGAGAATACGCAATACGTTCGGCGGCGAATTCAGCCGCGAATAGAACCCAGGTAAAGAAACAGAGTGCGACCAGTACCTCGATGGCCACTGAAATTTGAAAACTCTCGAGAGCCTCCAGCAATCGCGCCAGATGAACGGCGTGACTCGAGCCGGAGTTCGCCGGTACAGCAGCCTTAATCTTGACGCTTTCAGCTCGCCGGGCAGCGGGCATCACCCCGAACCGCACCAAGTCATCGCTGGCCGAGATGCAGGGGAAGAGCGCGACCGCAGCCAGAAAAACCACAAAACCCCGGCGGCAGCGATCCCTCAGACGCGAAGCACGGCGCCGCTCCTGGAAGGCCAGAACTCCGAGGGCGGCGAGCGCGCCAAGCGCCCAAAATAGATTTAACCCGTCGGCTACAGTCATGCTTAGCGTAATCTAGCTGAATCACCCTGCCGAGTCAAGCAAAAGACAAAGTGTTGCATGCGACGGCATCAACAAGGCTCGAGAAATCCATTCTTTTACTATTTGGTTAACTTTTGTCACAATCCTTGTGTGTTTCGTGAGTCTCGCTGTCCCACCTGCTGATTCTAAAGCACATTCCAGCTTTGTTCGAAATGGGACTCTGCCATTGGACTCCACCAGAATTGCGAGACGACTGGCGAACCGGAAGATCGCGCCGCACCGGCAAACTGGACTTCCGAGAAAGCTCGGCTGCCAAGCGCGGTTTTGCCTCCACCCGATCAAGCGGACGGAAACCCTCTCGAAAGTCCAACTGCCGTCGCCATGGTTTCGACATATTCTGGCAACCCATTCGCAGTCAATCACATTCCGGCTTCGTTCGTTCGAGAGCGTGGTCATCGGAGGGGCTGGTTCAGTTGCATCGCCATCAGCGCGAAGGACCCGGCGATGATGAGTACCGACAGGATGGAAAGGCCATCCCAAAGAATCTCAGACTGGCGTGTCTCTGGTTCCCCCTCAGGAACCAGGTATCCCAGCAGAAATCCCGAGGCAAGCCCTCCCAGGTGAGCGGCGTTGTCTACAGCGAAGAAAAGACCGAATATGAAGATGTAGATCACCCACCGCCAAAGCTGTGCACGATAGACTTTGCCGAGACCGCCGTGATGGAAGCTGGCGCCGATCAGCACTCCGACAAGGCCCAAAATTGCACCCGAAGCTCCAATCGATATGCCGCCCGGGCTCCACCAAAAGCTCAGCATGAATCCCACAACGCCCGTGACGAGGTAGATGACAACAAACTTCGTCTTGGTAAACATCGACTCCACCATAGGCCCGAGGTCGATGAGGCACCAAAGGTTCATGCCGATGTGGAAGATACCGGCGTGGAGAAACATCGCCGTCACTAACCGCCACCACTCACCCCTATACACCATGAGCGGACCGTACTTGGCCCCCAGGCGGACCAGAACTTGCGTATCAATGCCTCCGAAACCAGTGCTCGACCCCGCCACCTGGGACGCGGCTACCTGGCTCAGGTACCAGCTAATCCCAAACATTGCAATGTTGACGGTGATCAGCAGCGCGGTGGCTGTGCCGGGAATGGGTATGACGCCCAGGATCTTGGTGCTTTCACCGTCGCCCGTTCCGCGCCGGCGCGCCGGGCGGGCTGCCGCCCCGCACATCGGGCAGACGCTGGCGCCCCGGTCAATGAGGGCCCGGCAGGAGGGACACATCTTGAAGGCTGAGGCCGGACTATCTTCGCGTGAGCCAAACATGGTTGCGCTGACGATCGAAACTGTTCCAATTTGAACGCTGTATCGGGAGAGCTCTTTAAGCTCCGCCAGGGTTGGTCCCGGCTCGGCCGGCTCAAACTTCAATCGTCCTTCTCATCCTTTCACACTCGAATTTCTTTTGTCCAGTCCGCCGCTCCGGATAGAATGGGCTTCATTGAGGTGAATATGACCTTTGAAGATGCCGGCCGCAGCGTGGATCGCGAGCTCAAGAACCTCAAAGAGTGGCTGGATCGCAAGGTCGAGCCCAGCACCCGCCGTGAAATGGCCGACGGCCTGCGCAAGATAGCAGAGCGTTTGGCGCAGCTCGCCGACCGCCTGAACTCGCCGGAGCGCTGAGGCAGCCTTGTCGAGCGCCTTGAGAGGGAAACACCGCGAGAACCCTGTCCTTCGAAAGGCCACTGTACTCGCTCTGGGGCTTTCCTCCCTGCTGGCGACAGGCTGCTTGCACCGCCGCCGTCACCACAAACCCGCGCCCAGCGTCCCTTCCAAAGCGCCGGGCGCCCCGGCTGCCCCCGTGGTGCAAAACCAGGAAGGGGTCGCCTCCTGGTACGGTCACCCGTTTGACGGCCGGCCCACATCGAGCGGCGAAATTTTCAATATGCATGACCTGACGGCAGCCCACCGCACCTTGCCTTTCGGCACCCAGGTGCGCGTCCACGACCTCGACAACGGGCAGGATGTGGTAGTGCGCATTAATGATCGCGGACCTTTCGTTAACGGCCGCATCCTCGACCTTTCCTACGGAGCGGCCCGGCAGATGGGGATGATCGGAGCGGGCACAGCCCACGTGCGGCTGGAGATCCTCAATCCCGCGGTCTTAAGCCTGCCGGGCATTTTCGCTGTCCAGGTAGGCGCGTTCCGCGACCGCGCGAACGCGGATCGGTTGCGTGACCGCATCGCGCAACGGTTCCAACCCGTGATGATCCAGAGCTTCGATCGCGGTGACGGCATGTATCACCGGGTGCGCGTGGGCCAGTTGTCAAGCGAGGAAGCGGCACAGGAACTGGCGCGTCAACTGCTGCAGTCCGGACTCGTTACCGATACGTTTGTGGTGCGACTCAACTGATTCGGAGACCGGGGCTCGGGATCCGGGGTTCGGGACTCGGGTTGCAGCACTTGGCTGTTGTGCCCACTACGAGTTTCCGCGAAACCGCTGCCATGGGGCAGTCCTTCGAGGACGTCTCGCGAACCCAGACTCGTGAGCCCGGAGTCCTGAAGCCCGGATCCCGAACGCAACCCGAGTCCCGAACACCGAATCCCGAGTCCCGTGCCTTACATCGCTACGCCAGGAGGGAAGTAATGCAGATGGACAACTGCATCTTTTGCAAACTGTGTCGCGAAGGTGAGAAGAAAATCCCTCAACGATCCCGCCGCTTCTGCCGAAGTGATCTTCAGGGTATGCCTTAACGAGTTGATTCTGCTCAATATCTTGGGTTGTCAAGCGTCGGCACCCCAACAGCTTGGGCCT
>JASHYZ010000289.1 GCA_030042795.1 Terriglobia bacterium
GGATAGGTGCGCTGGGGCCGCTCCACTTCGAGCGCAATAGTGGAAGCGTTGTCCCAACCCATGTAATTCCACATGGCAATCAGCGCTCCGCCCAGCAGCCCCACCGTGGAAGTCGCGGGAGCCGCGTGGGCGTGGGCGAGCGCACCCACCTTAAAGGGCGCGACGAGAACGATAATGGCGAACGGAGCGGACAGCAAGAGAAACAGCCACAAGGAAGTAATGCCCACGACGTGAATTCCCGCCAGGTTCAGCCCTGCGCAGATCACCACGACGCCGAGCGCCACAAACTCGCCGCGATGGCCGTCCGCAAACCAAGGCACCATGCGCGTGAGGTAGGCAACGAAGAGCGTGGGATAAATCGCCATGTCAAAGATGCTGGCCGCCAGGGATAGCCAGGCTTCTTGAAAGCCCCAGAAGTTGCCGAGTCCGCGCCGTACCCATGCGTAATAACCGCCCTCGGCGGGCAAGGCGCTCGCCAGTTCACCGATCATGAAAGCCGTCGGAAGACTCCAAAGCACCGGTGTCAATACGAGAATGAGTACGGCGAGGCCGTAGCCGGCGCCGTGGACGATATCTTCGGTGCCGTATGTCCCGCCCGAGACCATAAAGAACGTAGCGGCGACGAGCGGCCACAGCGTTAGCTTGGAAACGTCCGGTTTGGGGGACCTGCGAACAGACTGCGGTTGGATTTGGGTGGGCAGCGGCACTATGCTCAATTCCTTTATCGCGTCCTGTTCGCGAGGTGCAGCCTCGCAGCTCGTTTTTTGAAGTGAACTTGCATTTGCAGAATACAAGTTTCCGGCCGCAGTGCAAGAAGAAAATGGAGAAACGTCGGCTATCAACCTTGTAATCATCCTATCCAGGGCAATTCGAACGTGCCTGCCAGCATTTCCGTGTTCTCTGTGGCCAAAAGCCTTCAACACTGAGGCCGAAGAGCTCCGTGAACTCCATGTTACTAACGTCCAATTTCTTTTCGGGCCGCGAAGAATTTGCAAGACGGCTTCGGCCTAGCAAAAAAGTGCACCACAGAGGGCACAGAGAACACGGAGAAAACCTCTGTGGCCTCAGTGATCTCTGTGGTGAATTTTTTTGGATGCGACCAAAGGCCGCGTCGTGTTTAGCAGGTCGTCGAAAAACCCGTCCCGACTGTCATTCCGAGGAGCCGCCGGCGACGAGGAATCGCGTAGTTCCTTTAGTTTCAGAGCGAGATTCCTCCGCCTCGCAACTCCCGGCGTCGGAATGACACGGTTCCGAAATGTTTTTCAACAACCTGTTAGATTTCGGCGTCGTTTGCGGCCAAGCCACGCCTTCTTGAATTTCTTGCTCATGACTTGAGGCCGCCAACGCACACCATCTTCTCCTACTGATTATCTACAAGGGCTGAGCGTCGATTTTGTGCCTGTTACAGGGGGACTTGAAATTTCACGTTTAGACTTGTGGTAGATCATCTATGGGAGTATACTCGCCGTATACCAAAACGAGGAACGCTTCCGCTACAAGGTGAATTGCTGCAGGGCACGCTCGACATGCTGATCCTGCAGACGCTTATTTTAGGTGCAGCGCACGGACACACCATTGCGCATGCTATCGAACGCCGCTCAGAAGATGTTCTACAGGTGGAGCACGGGTCGCTCTACCCGGCTCTGCATCGCCTGGAGACTCGCGGCTGGATCGCCTCCTTCTGGGGAACCTCGGAAAACAACCGCAAGGCGCGCTACTACCGGTTAACGCCTGCCGGCCGCAAGCAATTGCAGCAGCAGACGAGCCGGTGGGAGCAGTTGACGACGGCCATCGCGCGCATACTGAAGCCGGCAGCCGACTGAGGCGAGGAATGACACGGGCGGAGAATGTTGAGGGATGCGGGCTACTTGGTCCCGGGTCGGAGGACGGAAAGATGCTTGAAGTAGGTGCGATAAAAACCGTCGTCACGGGTCAGCAGGCGGTCAGCCTGGTGGAGCGCGTGCGCGCCGATCAGGAAATCCGCTGTGATGCGCGTGCGTGGACCACCCCGCGCCCGATAAGTTTTCCACGCCCGCCCGGCATCGAGAGTCGCTTCCTCGGTGAGCGAGTCGAACTCGACTCCCAACAAAGCCATGCCCGCAGTGGCTGCCTCTCGAGAGGGAAAGAATCCTGCTGCTTCCGCCCAAACCACATCACAGGCGCTAACGCGACCATGAGAGCGCGCGACGCTGAGCGCCGCCTTCGACGACGGACCGAAAGCTGCGTCGGCAACAAAGATATCAAGCAAGACGTTCGTATCGACGGCTGTGATCACCGAATTCTAGGCCCGCGTAGCTCCTCCATCAGCTCGTCTGTAGTACGGCCGAGCTTGAGGATTCCGTATGCGCGGTCAAATGGGTCCTGTAATCTCTGTTTCATCAGGACGAGGCGTCCACGCTCCTCGCGCACGTCGAGAACCTGTCCCTTGCGCAGGCCCAGGCGCACGCGCAGCGGCTTGGGAATGGTGATTTGTCCCTTTTCGGAAACGATGGTTTTCATACCGAAATTGTATGAATTCCTACTAGTTTCGTCAAGACTCCAGCCCTCAAGCTTTCAGCTATCAGTTCCGCGGGCCGCACGGCCCGGTTTGCTGAAAGCTGATGGCTGAATGCTGATAGCTAGGGTACATGAACTGGACACACATTTTTCGCCGCAGACGTTGGGATGCCGAGCGCTCCCGTGAGCTCGAATCCTACCTGCAGATCGAAACCGACGAAAACATTGCGAGAGGCTTGTCGCCGGAGGAGGCGAGGTATGCTGCGCGAAGGAAGCTCGGCAACCCGACCTTGATCCGGGAGGAAATCTACACCATGAATAGCCTGGCCTTTCTTGAAACCCTCTGGCAGGACCTGCGATATGCGATGCGCCGGCTGCGCCAGTCGCCCGGATTCACGTTCGTTTGCATTCTGACGCTCGCGCTCGGCATTGGCGCCAACACCGCTATCTTTACTTTGGTGGATGCGGTGATGCTGAAGTCCCTTCCGGTGGCGAACCCTGGGCAGCTTTACCGGCTAGGTGACAACAACAACTGTTGCGTCATGATGGGCACACAAAATGGGGGCAGCTTCGTCCTCTATTCCT
>JASHYZ010000290.1 GCA_030042795.1 Terriglobia bacterium
CAAGAGGCGACTGGCCGAAGCTCTCGGGCCGAGCCGGAAACGAAATCAACTATTTAAGGAGATTTCCCAATGGCACTTAGTCTTCTGAACAACGTCACATCGCTCGAGACTGAAAACCAGTTAAACCAGACCGATGCTTCTCTGCAGAATACGCTGCTCCAGTTGTCGTCTGGCTCTCGACTGAACAGCGGCGCGTCTGATCCCGCTGGCTTGTCAATCTCGAACTCACTCACCGCTGACGTTGCGATGCTGAACCAGGCATCCAACAACGCCAACACCGGAGTCGGTCTGCTGCAGACCGCCGATGGTTCACTCAGCCAGGTCACGAACCTGCTCGATCGCGCCGTCACCATCGCGACGGAAGCCGCCAACGGTGGTCTCACCACGTCACAGGCGAGTGCGCTCGACAACGAATTCACGTCGATCAAAGCTGAAATCGATCGGATCGGCAGCCAGACCACCTTCAATGGCAGTTCAGTGTTCACGTCTTCGACCACCAGCATCTTCTTGGGCAGCACGTCCAACTCGATTGGCGTCACCATCGGCGCGCTGAGCTCTAGCGGCCTCAACCTGAGCAGCGACAGCCTGACGACCACGACCAATGCAGCGCAGGCTCTGACCGACATCAACACCGCCATCTCCACCGTCGCTCAGGACCGTGGCACGCTCGGCGCCACCTTGAACCGGCTGACGGACGCACAGAACGTCATCTCGAACCAAGTGACGAACCTCACGTCTGCCAATAACCTGATTGAATCTGCGAATATCCCACAAGACGTTTCGCAGGAATCGCAACTCTCCGTGCTTGAGCAGACGGGTATTTCAGCCCTCAGCCAAGCTAACCAGTCGACGCAGAACATCCTGCGCCTCTTCCAGTAACCTCCTTGGCGGACTTGACGCGAAGGGGTGGAGCTAAGCTCCACCCCTTCGTAATTTTCGTTAGGAGCACGGCGTTCTGTGAAGGTTCATTCACCAGCCCTGGTTACAAGCGCTGGCGGGACCGATCCCGCACCAGCAACCAACCCTGCCGGAAAGAATTCGGCTCGGTCCACGGCGCCGCCTGCATCAGCGGACGCCCGGGACGCGTCTCTTTCATCCTCCGTTCAACAACCACAGCAACTCTCAGTGAGCTACCAGCTCGCTGAAGACGGGCACAAGGTCTATTTCAAGGTTATCGACGAAAATAGCGGTCAGGTCGTGCTTCAGACGCCGCTGTCCGCCGTACTCAGCAGCGAAGAGAAGCTGTATCAGTTTCTTCAAGAACAGCGCCAGGCCAACGCCGACAAGAGTCAGTAAGGAGCAACTATGGGTAGCAGTCCAATTACCGCCAGTACGCTTGACTTGAGTGGAAGCTCGTTGGGGCTGGGCCAGGGACTGAACGTGCAATCGGTGGTGCAGAGCCTCACCACCGCCGCAGAAGCTGGGGAAGACGTTTATACCGACGAGCAGACTCTCTACAACAACCAAATTTCCGCCCTGCAAAACATCAGTGGCTTGATGACCAGCCTGCAGACCGCGGTGCAGGCGCTACAAGACCCAGCCGGGGCCCTCGCTGCGCGAGACGCGAACTCGTCGAATTCGGACGTCGTTACGGCCACGGCATCCTCCGGGATCCCGACGGGCAACTATTCCATCGTCGTCAACAATCTGGCCACCACTTCCACTTACGCCAGCCTGGCGCAGCAATCATCTAACGCTACCCTCGGCACGGGTACCATTCAGTTCGAGGTAGGCGGCCAGACTCAAACCATCACTGTCAACAGCAGTAACGGTAACAACACCCTGAGTTCCCTCGCCTCTTACATCAACAACGGCAACTATGGTGTCACGGCCAACGTCATTACTGACGCCCAAGGAGCAATTTTGACCCTGACGAGCAATACCAGTGGCGCCTCCGGCGAGATCTCCAACATGTCGGATAACCTCGGACTCGGCTTAGGTCTGACAAATTCCGCCGTAAGCTCATTGCAGAGTTCAAGCACCGCCGCGGTCGGCAACGGCACGATCAGTTACACAGTGGGCGGCAACAACTACCAGATCAATGTCAGCGCGGCCAACAGTAACAACAATCTAAGCTCGCTTGCGTCCTACATCAACGCCAACAGCGCCAATCTCGGTGGTGTCACCGCCAGCGTCGTGACCAACTCCCAGGGATCTTACCTGGCCCTGAGCAGCAGCTCGGGCGCGATCAGCAACGTCTCGGACAGCACCGGGCTCGGCATGTCCAGCTATGACGCTGAAGCTGTGACCGGCCAGAATGCCTCGTTTTCAGTTAACGGGGTCAACGTTCAGACCGCCAGTAACAATGTCACGAGCGTGATTCCCGGTGTGACCCTGAACCTCCAGTCAGCTTCATCCTCCCCCGTAACGCTCTCGGTGACGGAGGACGTCGACCAGGCCGGTACTGCGGTCGAAAATTTTGTCTCCGCCTACAACGCCGTCACCCAAGCCATCAGCACTCAATTCACATACACTTCCGGCGCAAGTTCGCAACCCCCACTCTTCTCGGATTCTTCGCTCCAGCAAGTTCAGTCCACGCTGGACACGGATATCAACTACTTCATGAGCGGTAACAGCGGTATCAACAGCCTCTCGTCGATGGGGGTCAGCCTGCAGGACGACGGCACGCTCTCAGTAGACACCAGCACTCTGGAGTCTGCGCTGAGTAGCAACGCCGCTGCGGTACAAAACTTTTTCCAGGGCGCCAATTACACCGGCGGATTTGCCGGCCAGCTCTACAATGATGTCAACAATCTGAATGACCCGGTCGACGGCGTAATCACGCTCGACGAAAACGGGATCAATCAGCAGTTGACGGACGTTACGAACACCATCAATAACTTCAATACGAAC
>JASHYZ010000291.1 GCA_030042795.1 Terriglobia bacterium
AAGCCACTTCGAACGCACCTGTTTCAATGTCAATCGCAACAAACTTGCCGGCATCCCGGCTCTCCACCTGGGGCGCCACTTGACGCTCGTAGATCTCGTCGCCGCGGCGTGAAAACTCTTGCTTACTGAAACGGGGCTTCGTGACCATCCTCGGCCTCCTTGCGGACTCAATCGCGCCTCTCGATGCAATTATACTCGCGGGGTGGCGCCTACGTCGCTTCGATGTAGCCGCCTACCGTAGCCAGCGCAGCGCGATCTGCCTTGTGAGGTCCCGTGGCCGCAAACGTATAAGGCGGTGGGTACTGGCGCGTTTGGCCTCCCCAGGGACGCAGTCATTCCCGCGAAGGCGGGAATCCATCACAGAAGTCATTGGAAGAAGAAAGTGCTAAGGGAGTGGATTCCCGCCTTCGCGGGAATGACTGCGTCCCCGGGGCGTTCGAATGACACCAGTACCACCCAAACGAAATGCTCGCGATGGAAGCCCTGCAATGTGGCAAGTATGGGCCTCCGCCGCCCGAGGTCTGCGGCCTTTCTCGCCGTCACTGCCGGCTGCAAAAACGTCCGTAAACTAGCCTACATATAAGAGAGCGATGACTTGACATCGTGACCCGTCTATGGTAGGCTTGAAAGGGTGGAACGTGCGGTGGCAACTGGGTTCTCGGGACAGAAGGGAAGTGGGTAATTGGCTCGGGCAGACAGGGACCGTACCGGATTTCGGCTGTGTAACAATGGCAAGGTTCTGCGGCAATGAAACGGTGGAGGGGGGCGACAGCAGCAGTTATACAACTGGTAACCCATACGTGCACCCCCCTTATCTTCCAAAGCCAAGAGGGTATTTAGGCGGTGACCTCTCGACGGTGACGCGCATGGAGCGTTTCTTGGTGATTGACACCGACATACTACGAGCTAAAAAGGGGTTGCGAAACGGGAAAAACGAACTCAATAGACCTAAGTAATTTATATAGAGCGATTTGGAACCCAAAAAGGGCGTAATTTTGAGAGTTTTCGAGGGGGGCGAACTCAAATTTGTATCATGCTGATCTGAAGTGAGTTACGTCTAATTATGGGGTTTTTTCCAAAAAACTTTCGACGGAGTTCTTGTAACCCGTCCTTCCAGTAGGCAAGAAGGGCAATGGCCTGTGGTAGCCAATTTTGCAATACCCCGTCTCTGCCTTGACACCGGTCGCCTGTAAGTGTCAAATAGTTGATTCAGTAAGCTCGATGTAACCAACTGAAGCGGGCCCCGAATGTTCGAGAACCTACGGGCTGATTTGCGCCGAAGCATCGCCAACCGCAAAGACGGCACCTGGAAGCAGCACCAGATCATCAAGACGATAAAGGCCTTAGGGAACCTGGGCGTGTGGCCCATCATTGCCTATCGCTTCGGGCACTGGGCGCTGGGAATGCGGGTACCGGTGCTGGGAACGCTGATGCGGTTTCTGGCGTTCGTGGCCCGGCAATTGGCAATGATCTGGACGGGAGTCTTTATCCATCCTGCCGCCGAGATTGGGCCTGGGCTGGTGATTCACACCTGGTTTGGCGTCTTCGTAGGGACCACTAGGATCGGCAAGAACTGCACCCTGGCGAGCGGCGTGCTTATCTCTCATGCCACGCGCTCGATTGGCGATAACGTCTATTTCGGGGCGGGCGCCAAGATAATTGGCGATACGAAGATCGGCAACAACGTAGTGATTATGCCGAACAGCTTGGTGATGGTGGACGTGCGGGACGATACCACCATCGCCGGCGTGCCGGCACGCATCAAGCTGCGCGGCGGCCGGCCACAGCGCTTCGAAGCCCGAAAGGTAAATGGGGATGCTGGCAAGCCGGCAACGGCAACCAAAACATTGACTGACAATCCTCCTCGTCCAAGTCCGCAAGAGAGTGAGACCGCGACGCGGGGCACGTCCGCCGGAGCGGCGGCAGCGCGGGTGTCTAGTCCGAAGGTCCACTAGGTAGTGCGTTTCGCAACTTAGGTAACGCATCCGAAGTACGTTCCTGGACCCCCTCACCCCCAGGCCCCTCTCCTCCAAAGGGGCGAGGGGGCGTGACGACAGTTGTCAAGTATTGCGCGGGACGGAACACTAGTTACGGTGGAGAGCGGGGCCTTTGGAGTTCGTGTTGAAAGCTAGTAGACCCCCGCTTACGCGGGGGTGACATCGCTGGACTTACACATGACCTACTCCCACGTCGTCATTCCCGTGCAAGCGGGAATCCATGAGTTTCCAGACAGGCTCTGAGAGTCACGCTTTCCGAGCCAATTTGGCAGCCAGAGGAAGTCTTTGGATTTTGCCTGGACTGAAGAACAGGAGGCTTTGCGCCGGTCGGTGGTCCAGTTCGCCCAGAATGAATTGGCGAGCGATGTGATTGAGGAAGACCGGTGCCAGGAGTTTTCCTGGGAGGGCTGGAAGAAGTGCGCTGAGTTTGGAATCCAGGGACTGCCCGCACCTGAGGAATACGGCGGCGGAGACGCCGATATTCTCACTACGGTCTGCGCGTTCGAGGCGCTCGGCTACGGCTGCCGGAACAACGGGTTGATCTTTTCGATCGCCGCGCATCTCTCGGGCTCGGTCATCCCCTTGATGCGGTTCGGAACCGAGGCCCAAAAGCGGAAATATCTCCCGAAGCTGGCGCGTGGCGAATGGGTGGGCGGCGCGGCCGCTACTTACCAGGGCGAGAGGCTTGGTGGCGAGCACCGGGGGGAGGGTGCATCAGGCAGCCACGCGAGCGCAGTCGAGACCGGGAGGCCATCGGGCCGTCTGTGCGCCCGTCAAGAAGGCAACCGGTGGGTGCTGAACGGGTCACAGCCCTTTGTGACCAACGCGGCACTGGCTGACCTGGTGATTGTTGTTGCGGATAGTGATTCGCAGGCGAGCGAAGGCAGTGTCACCACCTTCATCGTTGAAAAGAGTACGCCGGGTTTTACAGCCAGCCGAACTGTGGAAACCATGGGCTTGAGGACGTCTCCAGCGGGGGAACTCGTGCTTGGGGATTGCGAAGTACCGGTAGAGAACGTGCTCAGCAAGGACGGCTCGGGACTCGACGTGCTGAAGGCCGCGCAGCAATGGGAACGCCTATGCGTTCTGGCCGGCCAAGTCGGAATGATGCAGCGGCAACTTGAAGCAAGTGCCCGCTATGCGGCTGAGCGCACGCAGTTCGGGCAGCCCATCGGCAAATTCCCGGCCATCGCTACTAAGGTAGCGGATATGGACATCCGCCTGGAAGCGTCGCGCCTCCTGCTTTATAAGGCGGCTTGGCTGGCTCAACACGGCAAGGACGCGGAGCGCGAAACGGCCGTCGCCCAGGCATATGGAGCTGACGCCGCGGTGCAGTCCTGCCGCGACGCGGTCCAGATCCACGGCGGGTACGGTTACATGACGGAGTATCAAATCGAGCGCGACCTTCGCGACGCCCTTGCCGGCAAGATATTCGCTGGTTCGACCGACGCGCAGAAGACGACCATCGCGAGCCTGCTAGGACTGTGAAAATCCGCAGATTTAGCAGATTCCGCAGGCTGAGAGACTGGACTTGGGCTGTGCGTTGCTCCGTACTTCTGTGAAATCTGCGAAATCTGTGGATTTGATCTTATGGCGTATTTGCTGAATCAGCTCCTGACCCGGAGCGCGGAACGATATCCTGAGCGGCCCGCTATTTGGGCGCGAGGAAGGTCGCTCACATACCGGGAACTCGAAGAGCGCTCCAACCAGCTCGCGCACCTGCTTCGCGAGCGCGGTCTGCGGAAGGGCGACCGCGTGGGACTCTACTTTCCGAAGGCCGTCGAGAGTGTGGTTGCCATGTTCGGCGTGCTCAAAGCAGGAGGTGTCTACGTGGCGCTTGATCCGGGAGCACCGGCGCAGCGTGTCGAGTACATCATTCAAAACTGTGCGATGCGCGGGCTCGTTAGCACGTCTGAAAAACTCGCGGATCTGAACCCGCAGGCCATTCCTTCGGTGGAATTCAGTGTGTTAGCCAATCAGGAGCCTGAGGCAGTGCCGGCTGCCGCGAATCAGATTCCTTGGTCGGCGCTCGCCAGCTTTCCGGCATCGCATCCGCCATTGCCCTTGCAGCCGACGACGCTAGACCTCGCTTACATCATTTACACTTCAGGCTCCACGGGCCGGCCCAAGGGTGTGATGCTAACCCACCAGAACGCGCTGACGTTTATCCATTGGTGCGCGGAAGAGTTTCAGGTGCGGCCGGAGGAGCATCTCTCAAACCACGCGCCACTGCACTTTGACCTGTCGGTGTTTGATGTTTATAACGCCATCGAGGCCGGAGCCAGCACGTACATGATCCCCGAGGACGTGCAGTTGTTTCCCGCCAGCCTCGCGCGGTTCATCGTAACGCAGGAGATCAGCATCTGGTATTCGGTACCGTCGGCGCTGGTTTTTCTGATCCTGCACGGCAAACTCTCATCGCTCGATCTTTCCAAGCT
>JASHYZ010000292.1 GCA_030042795.1 Terriglobia bacterium
GGTATTTAGAGTCACTATCAAGTTCCCACGATTGCATTGGAATCTACCTCACCCCCTCATGTTAGCGCAATTGAAGGGTAGCCGGGTACACATCGGCCTTCTGCGGTACCCCTTGCAGTTTCGATGTACCCGTTACGTCGAGGTTGGACGCAGCGCCTCGCGGTTCGCGCTCCGAAGCAACCCTGAGACGCGTCACACCAGCGCTTCTGCGATACTATAGACTCCGGTTGTGAGACGCGCATGCACGGTCACTCACACTCGCACGAGCACTCACACTCCCGCCAGGCAAGCTGGGCTATCAAGTTCTCGCTGGCCGTCACTTTCGTGCTGGTCGCCGTCGAATTCGTCGCCGGGCACGCGGGCCGCAGCCTGGCCTTAGTGAGCGACGGCTGGCACAACCTGACGGACGTTCCATCCCTCGGTCTGGCTTGGCTGGCGCTCTACTTTGAGCGCAAGAGTCCGGACCAGCAAAGGACGTACGGTTACCAGCGGGCGGGCGTTCTGGCCGCGTTTGTCAACGCCCTGATCCTCGTAGCCGTGGCCCTCTACATTTGCTATGAAGGTTACCAACGCATCTTGCAGCCCGAGGCCATCTCCACCCGGCTGATGCTTGGTGTAGGTGTGGTGGCGCTGCTGATCAACAGCACTGTGTCTTTCGTCCTAAGCCGCGGCCGGAGCGAGCTGAACCTGCGTGCCGTCTTCATTCACAACCTGGGCGACGCCCTCTCCAACCTCGGCATCATCGCCGGCGCCTGGCTCATCGCCCGCACAGGGGAGCATCTCATCGATCCGCTACTGGCCTTCCTGATCGCCGGCATGGTGCTCTGGGGCACTATCGGCATCATCGCAGACTCCGCCAACATCTTGCTGGAGAGCGCGCCCAAGGGCATGACGCCGCAAGAATTGGCGAAGGTTATGCTGTGCGTGCAAGGCGTGCGCGAAGTGCACGATATTCACGTCTGGAGCCTGGGCTCGAACTCGCACGCCCTGTCCTGCCACGTGCGAATCCTCGATATGCCGACCTCGGAAACGGAGCGGATCGGCCAGTGCATTCGCGACGCTCTGGCCTTAGAATTCGGCATCCACCACACCACCATCCAGTTCGAGCACACCCACGAAGCCGGCGATTTTCACAAGTACATGCCGGTGACGGGCCGGGCCGGACGCACGGTTTGAAAGACGCGCAGCGCGCGGAACAGCCCGCGGCGCCGGTCTATGATGGAGAGTCTGGGGACTTCCTGCCACCGAAGGAGCTACGCAACTGGCGAGAGACGAAAAACGGCTGCAGCCGAGCGGCGTGAGCCGCCGAGCTTTCCTGGCGCGTTCGCTCTGCTGGGCTCCAGGCGTCCTCATCTCCGCGCCTCTGCTGAACCACGGCTTCGCGGCGGAATGGTCGTCTGGGGCTAATGCTCGTGCGGATGCAGATTTTGCCGATCGTCAGGATTTTAGAATCACTCCGCATTATCGCCTCCGGCCCCCACTCGACGATATTCTCCGGAAGGTTGAGCCCGGCCTCGATGCCTTCATCAGCGAAAAGTACGCTGAAGAGATTGAGGCCGTGCTGGCAACGTGGAGCGCCGCCCTGTTGGAATCGCCGGCCGGGGCTGCAACAATCGGCGATTCAATCATGCCTGACTTCGAGGGATCGAGTCTTCGCCCCACGCAGCATTTGCCTTTGCGGCCCCTGGCAGGTCTCGAAGTCTACCGCAACACATTCCCGGAAACGACGAACACGGGAAAGCAGACTTTCCTCGCGGAGCTGCAATCCTTCACCAGCGCTTTTTCGAAGATCCTGACCGCTGAGTTCAAGCTGACGGCGACATCGATCTCCGTCGGAGCGGCGCCGAACACGATCACGGCTCAGACGCGTGTTCGCTACGACCTCGTGGGCACGGGCTCTGGTTTCTTCCGCGGCGAGCGGGTCGGCGAGTGGGCGATCGAATGGGAGAGTGACCCGGCGGGGAATTGGCGAGCTCGAAAGTGGCAGGCGCTCGAAGAAACTGAGAGCCGCGCTGCATCCCCGATCTTCATCGATATCACCGCCCAAGCTCTGGGTGGCAACGCGTCCTACAAGGCCCAACTGATGCCGGGGATTGATTACTGGCGGACGATCCTGGACGGCGCCAGCCACATCGACGTTTACGGTAACAACGGCATCTGCTGCGGAGACATCGACAACGACGGGTTTGATGATCTCTACGTGTGCCAGCCGGCCGGGCTCCCCAACCGGCTTTATCGCAATCGCGGCGACGGGACATTCGAAGACATCACCGAACCGGCAGGCGTGGGCGTGCTCGACAATTGCCCCTGCGCACTATTTGCAGACATTGACAACGATGGGCATGAGGACCTGATTGTGGTGCGTGTCGACGGGCCTCTGCTGTTTCTCAATCAAGGCAACGGCCGCTTTCGCCTGAAGCCGGATGCCTTCCGATTTGCAAGCGCCCCGCAAGGCACGTTCACCGGTGCAGCGCTCGCGGATTACGATCGCGACGGCTTTCTCGATATCTATTTCTGCCTTTACAGCTACTACCTGGGGCTCGACCAATACCACTTTCCCGCGCCGTACTACGACGCGCAGAACGGTCCGCCGAACTTCATGATGCGCAACAACGGCGACGGCACCTTCACGGATGTGACCGCCTCCTCCGGCATGAACCAGAACAATAACCGCTACAGCTTCATGTGCGGCTGGTGTGATTACAACAGCGATGGCTGGCCAGACTGCTACGTGGTGAACGATTTCGGCAAGAAGAACCTTTACCGCAACAACGGAAACGGCACTTTCACTGACGTGGCTCACGAGGCCGGCGTGGAGGACGTGGGAGCCGGCATGAGCGTGAGCTGGTGGGACTACGACAATGATGGCCGTCAGGATCTCTACGTGGCCGACATGTGGACGGCGGACGGCGAGCGCGTAAGTGCGCAACCCGCGTTCGCGAACGGCGCGGCGAACGAGATTCGTGGCATGCTTCGCAAACATGCCATGGGAAACTCGTTGTTTCACAATGAAGGCAACGGCCGCTTCTCCGACGCCACCCGTGCCTCAGGCACTGGGATGGGCCGCTGGGCCTGGTCGAGCGACTCCTGGGACTTCGACCACGACGGCTACCCTGACCTGTATATCGCGAATGGCATGATCTCCGGCTCCAGCCAGCGCGATCTTTCGGGCTTCTTTTGGCGCCAGGTCGTCGCCGAAACCCCATTCAAGCCCGAGCCCACGCCTAAGTACGAGCAGGGTTGGAACGCGATCAACGAGTTGATTCGCGCCGATGGCACATGGTCCGGCTACGAGCGGAACAACTTTTACGCCAACAACCGCGACGGGACATTTTCCGACGTGTCTGGCAGCGTTGGCCTCGACTTTATCGAGGATAGTCGCGCCTTTGCGTTGGCGGATTTTGACCATGACGGCAGGCTCGAAGTGTTCCTCAAGAATCGCAGCGGCCCTCAATTGCGCATCCTCAGAAACGAGCTGGCAGGCTCGGCGAACGCAATATCGTTCCGGCTGCAGGGCCGCAAAAGCAATCGCGACGCCATCGGGACGTTGGTCACCGTGGAATGCAGTAAGCTGCGCCAGATCAGATTTCTGCAAGCGGGTTCCGGATTTCTTTCGCAGCATTCCAAAGAGCTCTTCTTTGGCCTTGGACCTGAGCCAGGTCCGGTGCGCGCCACCGTGCGCTGGCCGAGCGGCGCCGTCCAGAAGTTTGAAAGCTTGCCCGCGGCGCATCGCATCTTGATTGAAGAAGGTTCCGACGAGTTTCGCATCGAGCCCTTTCGTGGCGTTGCGCACACATCGAATCCCAATGCCGAGCCGGCGGAGCAAGTGCCGCCGCCGCTGCCTTCCGCAGCTGAGACGTGGCTGCTGGCGCCGCTCAACGCCCCTGATTTTTCGCTTACCGGCGTTGAGGGGCATCCGTACTCGCTGCCCGGATTGCGCAGCGGTGCCGTGCTGCTCTACCTGTGGGCGTTGAAGGCGCCGGCTGCCACGTACCAGTTGCAAGGCCTCCAGCAGCGTCAGACAAAGTGGGCCTCAGACGGGCTGAAGTTGCTGGCCCTCAACATTGACGATCCCGGTCAGGCAGATCTGGTGCGCGCTTATGTTCGTGAGCACGGGATTTCCTTCCCCGTTCTCATCGCCACCGAAGAGACCATCGCCGTCTACAACATCATCTACCGTTACCTCTTTGACCGGCGGCGGGACCTTGGGATTCCCGCGTCGTTTCTGGTTGACCCGCATGGCTCCATCGTCAAGGTCTATCAAGGCCCGCTGCCACTCGATCGAGTGGAGGACGATGCTCGCCAGATTCCGCAGAGCGCGGCCGAGCGCATGACGAAGGGGCTTCCTTTTCCGGGCGACTGCTACGCTGGCGAGTTCAGTCACAATCACTTCACCTATGCGCTGATTTTCCTGGAGCGCGGCTACTTTGATCAGGCGCTCACTTTCTGCAGGCTTGCGCTGGAGAAGGAGCCGCAGAGCGCTGAAGTGCACTATCTGCTGGGCATGACTTACCTCAAGAAAGAGATGCCCAACCAAGCGCGCGGCAACTTTGAACGGGCGCTGAAGTTTCCGCCCGCTTATCCCGATACTTGGTCGAACGCCTGGAACAATCTCGGCATGCTGGCGGCACAGGCAGGCCAAGATGACGAGGCCATCAAGAATCTTCAGGAGGCGATCCGTCAGAATCCTAACAACGTGATCGTGCTGGATAACCTCGGAAGCGTTTATCGCCGCCAGGGCCGCTGGGCGGAAGCTCAGGCAGCGCTGGAATCCGCGTTGCAGGTTGACCCCGAAGACGCCGACGCCAACTACGGCTTGGGCATGGTGTTTGCCCAGCAGAACAATGGTGCGCAGGCGTATCAGTACCTCACGAAGGCATTGCAAATTCGCCCCGAATATCCCGACGCCTTGAACAATCTGGGGGTGCTCGCGGTGCGCACCCGGCGTCTTGACGAAGCCGTCGCCACGCTTAGCCAGTGCGTTCGCGTCGCGCCGCAGTATGACCAGTGTTACCTCAACCTCGCCAAGGTGTACATGGTTCAAGGTGACACCGCCAAGGCCAAGACCGTGCTCCAGCAACTCCTCAGCCACCATCCGGGCCACAAGCTGGCTCAAGAGATGTTGGAGCAACTCGATCATTGACCCGTGAGAATGTCCAACCGGTGTACAATCGCCGTTGGTCAAAGCCTGGAGCGCGGGCGTCTCGCCGGTCGCCTCAGTTTCTCAGTTCGGAGTTTAATCGCGGAGGGTGCGGAACTCCGAACTGGCGAGGGCAACGGGTGAGACGCCCGCGCTCCCAAGGGATTCTTTTTCAGTCTGCTGAGAATTGAATACCGATCACGGAGAAGCGGAGAGAACAGCGCCAGAGTTATGCCCACTCATGTTGTGCCGGCTCTCGGCATCATCGTCATTCTGGGTGCTGCTTTGCTCCTCTCCAATAACCGGCGCGCGGTGAGTCCACGGGTGGTGGGCTGGGGCCTCGGCCTGCAGCTTCTGCTGGCGCTGTTTGTGTTGCGAACGCGCGTGGGATATTCGGTGCTGGATGCCGCCTCGCGCGCCGCGGTGTGGCTGCTCAACTTTTCCTTCGCGGGTTCCCGGTTTGTCTTCGGGCCCTTGGGCGACTCGCGCAGCAATCTGGGTGTGATCTTCGCCTTCCAGGTGCTGCCCATGATCATCTACGTTGCCTGTCTTTCGGCCGTCCTTTACTACCTGCGCATTTTGCCCGCTCTGGTGCGGCTCACGGGCTTGGTAATGTCGAAGCTGATGCGGACGAGCGGCGCCGAATCCCTGGAAGTGGCGGCCAGCATTGTGCTGGGACAGACAGAAGCGCCGCTGGTGATCCGGCCCTACCTCGATGACCTCACTGAGTCCGAGTTGATGACCATTATGACAGCCGGCATGGCGCACGTCTCTGGAGCCACTCTTGGAGCTTATATTCTGTTCGGGGCCGATGCCCGCCATCTGCTGACAGCCGTCTTCATGACGGCGCCCGGCACCATTTTGCTTTCCAAGATTCTGATTCCGGAGACAGCCTTGGCCAAGACCGCCGGCCAAACCCGCCTGGAACTGGAAAAGCGCGACGTGAACGTGCTCGATGCTGCCTCGCACGGTGTTACCGACGGCCTGTTTCTTGCTTTGAATGTGGGAGCGGTGCTCATCGCCTTCGTTGCTCTCGTGTATCTCAGCAACGGCATCCTCAGCGTCCTCCACACTCACATTGATCTGCAGTGGATTTTCGGCCACTTGCTGGCGCCCGTAGCGTGGTTGCTGGGTGTACCCTGGCGTGACGCGCTGGCCGTAGGCAATCTGATGGGCACGAAACTCGTCCTTAATGAATTCGTGGCCTTTTCGCTCCTCGGACCTCTGAAAGGGCACATCGCTGCGCGCTCCTTCACCATCGCAACTTACGCGCTTTGCGGCTTTGCAAACTTCTCCTCCATCGGAGTACAAATCGGGGGCATCGGAGCGCTCGCTCCCACTCGCAAACGAGACTTGGCACGCCTCGGTTTCCGCGCCCTGCTCGCTGGAACGCTGGCCAACTATCTCGCCGCCGCGATAGCAGGCTTGCTGCTGACGTGAAGCGGGAAACGAAATTCGAAACCTGACAATCGAAGCTGAATGCGTTCCGTATAGGGGGCAGTGAACGATGTCTGAGTACCTGGTGAAGGCCGCGCTGGATGCCCGTCTCAACGCGGTGGCGCCTTATTCAAACTTCAAGGTCGGCGCGGCACTCCTCACGCCTGAAGGCAAGATCTATACCGGCTGCAACGTGGAAAACGCCACTTACGGCCTCTCGGTGTGCGCTGAGCGCGTGGCCCTGTGGAAAGCTCTTTCCGAAGGCGAGCGCACTTTCAGTCGAATCGCGGTGGCGACTGATAGCCTGCGGCCAGCCCCTCCGTGCGGGGCCTGCCGCCAGCTTCTTTGGGAGTTCGCCGGCGACGTCGAGGTGGTTCTGGTGAACCTCCAAGGCAAAAACGAGACGTTCCAACTGGCGGCCTTGTTTCCGGAGGCGTTCGACCGCCACTTCACTGCAGGTGTTTGAAGATGTAAGGCCCTTGCTCTTTCTTCGTCGGCAGGCATCACCACTGACGACACATCACTGCCTTACTGACGATAGCCGCCGCCTTCGGGAACGGGTGAGAGACCCGGGCGTCACTGCTTGATGATCGTGCCGTCGTACCGCCGGATTTCTCCCCAGCCTCCGTTGAGTGGATCGGGCCGGAAGGGGTACTTGGCCGCGAGATCCTCATTCACTTCAATGCCCCACCCGGGCGAATCGCTGGCCCAAAGATAACCGTCTTTGTATGTGGCGCAGCCTATGAAAATCTCGGCTTCTACACCACCGATGACGCCCCCTTCTTGGATGCCAAAGTTGGTGCTGGCCAAATCCAAGTGCAATTGCACCGTGTGACCCACAGGCGAGACGTCTCCAGGGCCGTGCCATGCCGTTTTCACCCCGAACTGCTCCGCCAGAATCGCGATCTTGCGAGACGGCGTCAGGCCTCCGGCTTGCGACAGGTGCACCCGGATGTAATCGATGAGGCGCCCGGTAATTAGAGGCTGCCACTCGTGGGGGCTGTTGAAGAGCTCGCCCATGGCCAGTGAGGTTGCGCACTGCTCACGGATCATGCGGAAATAATCGATGCCTTCGGGTGAGAGCAGGTCTTCCAAGTAGAACAAATCGATGGGCTCAAGTTCCTTGGCAAACTGGACGGCCTGCAGTGGGCTCACGCGCTCGTGCACGTCATGAATCAGATCGATTTCCTCACCCAACTGCTTCCGGCACTCCTCAAGCATTTGGCGCGTCCGGCGCATGTAAGGGACCGGCTCAAATACGGCGCCCTCGTGCAGCCCTTTGGCTGGAGGGCCACTGCGTGGGCCGTAGACGGCCATGCCAGGCACTCCAATCTGAACCTTGATACAACGAAAGCCCTTTGCCATTTGCTCGCGGACCCGATCGATCACCTGTGGCGTTTCCTCGCCGCCTACGGTGGCGTAGGTCAGCGCCGCTTCGCGCACCTTGCCCCCCAGCAACTGGTACACTGGCATGTTGGCTTGCCGGCCTTTGATGTCCCACAGCGCCTCGTCAATCCCGCTGATGGCGTTGTTCAGCACCGGGCCGTTACGCCAGTAGGAGCTGTTGTAGCAGGCCTGCCACGTGTCCTCGATGCGGTCGGCCGGTTTGCCGATCAGGAACGGCCTCAGGTACTTCTCGACCGCCGGCACAACCAGGTCAGCGCGCTGGGTGAAAGTGGCGCAGCCATAACCGTAAAGCCCATCTTGATCCGTAATCACTTTCACCACCACCAGTCGCACGCCCGCCGGCTGGGTGGTGATCACCTTGATATCTTTGATGATGGGTGGTGGCAATCCTCGCGTGGCTCGGCCCGCTTGCTCCTCGGCAGCTAGGTGCCGCGCCGACAGCGTTGCCGCGGCAGTTCCCGCTGCAGCAAGTCGAAGACAGTCTCGTCTCTCCACACAAACCTCCTTGCAGCGCGCGGCGTGATTCTCGCAGAGCCGCGCCCACTGTGAAGGTTATATCACTGAATACGACGGCCAAGTAGGCGAGATATGCTCAGGCAGTTGCTGCGGAAGACTTTGTGGAAAGTAGACTGGGTACGTAATTGGAAGTGAAGGTAGTCCAGGTTTTCAGTTATCGGCGTTAAGAGAAGGGCCTCACCGCACCTTGCCTTGGCCGAGTTCAAGTGGTGGACCTGGGGAGGATCGAACTCCCGACCCCCTGGTTGCAAACCAGGTGCTCTCCCATCTGAGCTACAGGCCCACAGGTTCAGTCTAATGTTAAAAGTCCAAAGTCGAAAGCCGAAAAACCGGAGTCGTTTGCAAGACGCACGCTACATTGGACCTGAGAATTGCTGCCGAGCTCCGCGAGTGGTGGCGGGCGTAGTTTGTCGCGGAACCTTGGTTACCACTGTGCACGAAATGCACGAAGTGCCTTATAGCGCGAGCGGATCGCGCGGAAAGTCGGAAGGGCGGTAGCAAAGAGGGATGTTGTCGAAGTGCAGCGAGAGCCGGTCAACCTCGCAGTTAGACTCCCTCCAGGACGACGAACGACAGTTCGCTGCACTTCGACAACATCACGGATTCGGTCTATCAGAAAAGGAACGTAATTTCCGCGATTGGACTGTCAAGCAACACGCGCCGGCGGGGTGGCCTGGTTCATGGCGTAGTAGATCAGCTCAATGCGGGAGGAGACGCTTAGCTTGCCAAAAATCCGGAACAAGTAGTTCTTGACGGTATGCTGGCTCAGACCCAGCTTCGCAGCCACTTCTTTGTTCGTCAGCCCATCGGCCACGCACCGCACCACAGCCCTCTCACGCTCAGTTAAGAGCTCTGAGCCCTCCGTCTTAATCACCCGGAGAGGCCTTGGCTCGCGGAGAGCCTCGAGTACATAAGTCAGCTCCCGTGAACCCGCCCAAATCTGTCCGCGGTGGATGCACACGAGGCACTTTGCGAGATCCTTCACGGATTGGCTGCGGCCGAACACACCTCTGCATCCTGCCCGAAAGGCTTGCACCACACACTCCCGTTCAAGTGTTTCCAGCAGCAGCAAGGCCTTGGTCCGCGAATGAATCACATAAACCTCGCGGACCAAGTCAAGGCCTGCCCCCGCTTCGAAGTTGGCGCTGGTCACCATTACGTCGAATGGCTGATTCGCCAGCAGAGTCATCACCTCGGCGGTTCGGCTTGCCACGGAAACACCGGCAAATCGACCGGACCGCCGCAGAGCGTCAGCCAGAAGCTGGGCCCCCATCGGCGTGCCGTCAGCAATCAAGATGCGGGCCTTCCCGGCCTTTATATCACTTACCTCAGATGGAAGCATCAAGCGCTGTGCCCCTTTCGATGCCAGCTACCACTTACACTCGGGATACGTTTTCTCTAAGTGCTGTACCGAGCGTCTCTCTTCGAAGGGCCGGAGGACCCCAGGAAGAGCGTCCCTCAGTGCAGGTGACGGGCCTTTTCGGGACCAGATCTGAATTGGGTAGCTAAACCATTGAAAACAAGTAATATGGGGTCTATCCTCCCATTCGCCAAGGCTGGCTTTGGATATCCAAAGGGTATCTCACCTCACCTTTTGGATAGGCGGGGTTAAGCCGGGCAGAATCCGGCTCACCCGGTTTCGCTGGAGTTGAGCGAGACACTGATGTGGCGGGTTGGGTTCACTTGGAGGCGGCTGGGTTCCGCAACGAAAGCGGAGAGAGCCTGCAATCATATCGAGCAGATGACAGAACTAAGTCATGTGCCAACAGGATGCGCTGCCAGCTAAGGTGCGAGGGTCGCGCCGACAAAACGCACCCCTATGCGATTCTGGTCTCCTTCCGGAAGTACATAGGCCACGAGCGCCTGCGCCTGGAAGTCGGCGCGTCCGCCGCCGGCGCGGGGATTACCCCGATGAGGAACGTTCACAATGATGGTGGCAGAATGCGAAAGATCCCGTGCGGTGAGCAAGGCCATTCCATGCTGGCTGATATTGACGGAGCGAACCCGCTCATCGAACCGCACTCCGTGCACGTCAGCACCCTGAATTCGAACAAACAATTCTGAGCTTGCCCGCCTGTCAGAGCGTTGCTCTGCAAACCGGCCTTGGTCGCTGGGACCTCGACTCGATCTTGGATTCCTTCTCACTGAGTCTCCTTTCCGGGCAGTCCCATAAC
>JASHYZ010000293.1 GCA_030042795.1 Terriglobia bacterium
CCTTCCACTCTGCCGTCACTATGCAAAGCGTAGGAGGGATTCCACATTTGTGGATCCAACATTTCAATAGAAGGGGACAATGAATGAAGACGAAGTTCGTTGCATTTTGCAGTGTTTTGTCATTCGGCTTGGCAACCTGGGCTGCACCCACATTGCGGGCAGTGCCCCAGGATGAGACGCATACTCCACCGCTAGCAGCAACACAGCCCGATCAGACTCCTGGTAGCGACGAGGGGTCTCAACCCGCTATTTACAGGCCTCAGGGCAACGTGATCACGCCAGACAGCAGCGTGGAGCATCCTGGGGATGCGGGCCTGCGCGCCCACACCAACGTTCTGGTATTTGTCCCGTCCGGCCACGAACAATCTTCCGTGGTTCCGGACAATACCTTTGCTGAGACGCCGTACTCGCTGGCCTGTGTCTACAAGCTGGGCACGAGCTACTCAGGATGTGCCCCGTCAGCAGGTAGCAGCGCCAACCTCGCCAGCGGCGGTTGGGGAGCCATCGCTTTAGTGGACGCCTATGACAACCCGAATGCGTCGTCCGACTTGACGTTCTTCTCGAGTTACTGGGGTTTGCCTGCACCAAAATTCTCGAAGGTCTATGCCAACTCGACCAACGGTACGCTTAACGGCCTGACGCCCAGTTGCAGCGGCAAGCCCGCTGGTAACTCCGGCTGGGGTCTCGAAGAAGATCTTGACATCCAGTGGGCGCACGCCATGGCGCCCGCAGCCAAAATCATTCTCGTTGAGGCCTGCAGCAACAGTTACAACGACCTCTTCTATGCGGAGGAGGTAGCCGGAATCAAGGTGAGCGCTGCGGGCGGTGGCGACATCTCGAATAGCTGGGGAGGTAGCGAGTTCTCCACAGAGGGCGGCACCGGCGGAGACAACTTTTTCTTCCGCTATTACTGGCAGTACATCACCTACTTTGCTTCTGCGGGTGACTCCGGTTTGGGCGCTCAGTACCCGAGTGCCTCGCCATGGGTGGTCTCGGCCGGCGGCACAACCGTCAACCGCGATTCCAGTGGGAATTATTTGAATCAGAGCTGCTGGTCCGATTCAGGGGGCGGCGTCAGCGCCTATGAAACGTGGCAAAGCCCTCCGAATATCGCCGACGGCATGGGACCGTGGGCCGACTACCAGTATCCATTTGCCGGCCAAGGCGCTCGGCAAACTCCGGATCTGTCTTTTGACGCCGATCCTAACAGTGGCGTCTACATTTACGACACTTACGGATATGGCGGCTGGGTGATTGTGGGAGGTACGAGCGTTGCATCTCCTTCGCTAGCCGGCGTCGTTAACTCCGCCAATAACAGGTTGGGTCAGGCTCCGTATACCGGCGGGTTCTATACAACGGAAGAGAATAACCTGATCTACGATCAACTCTACTCTAAAACGGCTTACACAAAGAATTTCGTTGACATCACGACGGGATCGAACGGCGCCAGCGCCGGCACAGGCTATGATCAGTGCACCGGCGTCGGCGTCCCGTCCGGTAAGCTCGGAAAATAACCTTCTGAATTTCTTCAGGAGTAGCACCTCTTGAGAGGCCTTGCGCAAGCAGGGCCTCTTTTTTTTGCAGTCTCCTCTAGGCAGATCGCCGAGTGGTGATGCGCTGGAGTCGGTTGCGAGTTCTTCTACGGACGCTTCAGCGCCGGAGTATACTCTTCTGAGGCCTAACAGAGGGAAGTCATTTTGAGAGGAGTTGCGCACCATGAGACGAATGACAGGCAGTGTTATCGCGGTCGGAATCGCTCTTCTGACGGTGTCGCTCGCGCCTGTTGCCGCGCAGGTGAGGGCCACCGCGCAGATTTCGGGCCTGGTTTCGGACCAAAGTGGCGCCATCGTGCCCAATGCGAAGGTAACAGCAACGCACGTCGCCACCGGTCTGGCTCGGACCACGCGTAGCGGCGCCGATGGACTCTACGTGCTCCCCAATCTCCCCGTAGGCTCTTACCGGCTCGAAGTGGAAGCCCCCGGTTTCGAGACGTACGTCCAAACCGAAACCCTTCTTGAGGTCAGTAACAAAGTCACGGCTAACGTCACGCTGCGCGTGGGGCAGCGGGGACTTCATCCGGAGCCCAGGTTGAGGTGGTAACCAAGTCCGGCACCAATCAGTTTCACGGCGACGGGTTTGAATTCGTACGCAACGGCGACTTCAACGCCCGCGATTTCTTCACTGCCACGCGGTACACACTGAATTAAGAGGAGGACCCATGAGAAAAAGAATCGCAACCGGTAGTTTGGCAGTAGCAGTGTTTCTGCTAGTTGCGCGCCCCGCGCTGGTTCGCGGTCAGGCAGTGGCCAGCGCCCAGATTCAAGGCCTCATCACGGACCCAAGCGCAGCGGTAGTCCCGAACGCCAGGGTGACGGCCAGGCAAACCAACACCGGTTTTGTACGAACAACGGTGACCGGCGCGAACGGGGAGTACGTGCTCCCGAATCTTCCAGTCGGACCCTACGACCTCGACGTACAGGCCGGCGGTTTCCAAGCTTACGCGCAGACGGGTATCGTTCTCGAAGTCAGTAACAATGTCACAATCAATGTTGTGCTCCAACTGGGGCAGGTGAGCCAGGAGGTGCAGGTATCTGCCAATGCCACCATGGTGCAGACCAACACGACCTCCCTCTCTCAAGTGGTCGATCAGGCGCGCATCGTAGACCTGCCCTTGAACGGGCGCATCGCCACGTCGCTCGTCATGCTGGCGGGCGCGGCCAACGATACGGGTCCGGCGAACGGCTATAGCGATTTGACGGGTAGCAAGAATTACTTCAGCGCAGACTCGATTTCGGTGGCCGGCGGGCAGGCGGACGGGACGAATTACCTGATGGATGGCGCCGAGCAGATGGACGCCTTTTCCTGGGTGAATCTCCCTTATCCTTTCCCAGACGCCCTCCAGGAGTTCAGCGTTGAGACCAGCAGTCTTTCCGCGCGCTACGGGTTCCAGGGCGGGGCCACCGTTAACGGGATCACCAAGTCCGGCACGAATAAGTTCCATGGCGACGCCTTCGAGTTCATCCGCAACGGCGATGTTGACGCCCGCGATTTCTTTGCGGCTACTCAAGACACCCTGAAGAGAAACCAGTTTGGCGGCACTGTAGGGGGACCCATCAAGAAGGACAAGATCTTCGGCTTTTTCGGCTACCAGGGCACTCGCATCCGAACCGCGCCTCCTTCGAGTATCGCTTACGTGCCCACGCAGGCGATGCTGAGCGGGGACTTTAGCGCGCTGGGCTCTGCCACTTGCGAATCCAGCGGAGTTGCGCAAACATTTACCAATCCTACGACAGGCCAGCCGTTTCAGAATAACCAGGTCAACCCGGCGATGTTCAACTCGGTTGCGCTTAAATTGCTCAAGGACGTTCCAGTCTCCAGCGACCCTTGCGGCAGGCTAACGTATGCCATTTCAACCCCGCAATCCGAAGATCAATACATTGGCCGGGTGGATTGGAACCAGAGCGCCAAGAATAGCGTGTCTGGCCGGTACTTTTACTCCGACTATAAGTCTCCTGCATTTTTCAACAATGACCTGCTGCTGACAACACAGCGCGGAGTAAGGGACCGCAGCCAATCGGCGATTCTCAGCGACACCTATTCAATTTCCCCCACCACCATCAATTCTGCCCATGTCGCGTGGACGCGGCTGGCCATTACGCGCGGTCCAGCGTCCAATTTCATCAATTTAACGAGTGTGGGCTCCCAGATTTATTCCGCCGTTCCCAACTTTATCGACATGGCGATTAACGGCTATTTTGGCGCAGGCTGCGGCTCCTGCGCACCTGTCACCCTTGACGGCAACTCCGCTCAGGCTTCCGACGATGTGGACATGATCCGAGGGCCTCAACACATTTCGTTCGGCGGGGAGTGGCTCCACTACCAATTCAATTACGCCAATATTTACGAGAGTAACGGCGCACTTACCTTTGACGGCTACGCCAGCGGCAACGCTCTGCTCGATTTCATGCTGGGATTGCCAAGCGCGTTTATACAAGGCGCCGAAGATTTTTACAGGGGAAGACAGAACTACTTTGGCCCCTACGTTGAGGACGACATTCAGGTGAACAAGCGCTTGAACGTAAACGTTGGCTTGCGTTGGGAGCCTTACCTGCCCACCAACGAGAAGTTCAAGCACATGGACCACTGGGACTACAACGCGTTCCTTGCGGGGACCACATCGACCGTGTACCCCGACGCGCCCCCCGGCTTATTCTTCCCCGGCGATCCCGGCATCCCCACCAAGGGCTTCACCTATAGCCGGCTGACGGATTTTGCCCCGCGCGTGGGGTTGGGCTGGCAACCGAACGGCGACGGGCGGCAAGTTATTCGCGCCGGCTTCGGTGTCTTCTATAACGTCATGCCGACTGCCTATACGGAGGACCAAAACCAAGGCGCTCCATGGGCCAGTGAGGTGAATTTGACGAGTCCTCCGGGAGGGCTGACGAATCCCTGGTTGGGATTCCCCGGCGGCAATCCGTTTCCCACTCCTTCGGGGAAACTGACCTTTGTCCCGGAAGGCGCCTACTATAATTATCCGCTGAGTGCCTACGCAACGAGCGTCTATGTGTGGAACCTCACTTATCAGCGTCAACTGGCCAGCGACTGGGTGGTCTCGGCGAGTTATGTGGGCAACAAAAGCACTCACATCTGGACGGGAGAGGACGTCGATCCGGGCATTTACATTCCGGGCAACTGCGCCGCTGGTCAATACGGCCTAACGGCGCCCGGTCTCTGTTCGACGACTTCAAACACCAATCAAAGACGGCTGCTGTACCTGCAAAATCCCGTTGCCGGGTCGTTTTACTCGGACATCTACCAGGCCGACGATGGCGCCAACGCGGAATACCAGGCGTTGTTTGCGAAGGTGGAGCACCGGTTCACCAAGAATTACACCATCCTTGCCAATTACAACTACTCGCATTGCATCAGTGAGGCGGACTTTGCGGGCGACCTCGGTGGCGCCAACACTGAGCAACCTTTCAATCGAAACGCCGACCGGGGCAATTGCGGGTTTGATTTGCGTCAGATCTTCAATTTGTCTTTTGTTGCCCAATCGCCCCACTTTGCCGGCGTGTGGACGAACCGGCTGCTGGGCAACTGGCAACTCGCTCCGATCGTTTCAATTCACAGCGGAACGTGGTTTTCGCCGATAACTGGCCTGGACAACTCCCTGACCGGCATCGGCAATGACCGGCCAAATGTGCTAGGAAATCCTTACACAAAGAGCACCACTGGCAGCCTCCAGTGGCTGAACCCCAGCGCCTTTGCCCCGAATGCTCTTGGCACCTTCGGAAATGCCGGCTCGGACTCCCTTATAGCCCCCGGATACGCTGATGTCGATATGGACGTAAGCCGGTACTTTACCATTCACGAAAACCAAAAAGTGGAGCTCCGCTTCGAATTCTTCAATATAGCGAATCATGTAAATTGGGCCGCTCCGGACAATAATCTGCAGGACAATACCTTCGGTCAGATTCTTGGCGATGTGAGTCCGCGCATCTTGGAGTTTGCGCTGAAGTATACGTTTTGAGGTTCGATACGAACAGGACTGGATACCGGTGTCATTTGAACGCCCGAACGCAGTCATTCAATCAGGGAAGGCGGGAATCCATTGCAGAAGTCTTGGAAAAAGAACGTATCGAGGAAGTGGATTCCTGCCTTCGCGGGAATGACTGCGCCTCGGACGGCCCGACGCCGGTCACACCTGCAAAACGTCGCCGTCGCGCGCCACCATCTGGTAGAGAACCGGGTTGACGAAAAAGCCCAGGAATAAGCGTGAAACCAGCCCTGCCACGACGACAATAGCAAACGGACGCTGGGTGTCGGAGCCGATGCCGTGCGAGAGCGCCGCGGGTAGGAGGCCGAGACAGGCCACCAGAGCCGTCATCATGATAGGACGCAGGCGGAGCAATGAAGCCTCGTACGTGGCTTCGCGGATACCCATGCCTTCGAGGCGCAGCTTGTTGATGTAGGAAACCAGGATGACGGCGGTTTCCACCGAAACGCCCATGAGGGCCAGCAGTCCGAGAACCGACGAGACGCTGAAAGGCGTGTGCGTCAGCCTTAAGGCCAGCAGAGCGCCCACGGGCTCAGTGATCAGCACGCCCAGGGCGATGGTGACAGGAAACTTGAAATTGCCGTAGAGGGCGAAGAGGATCAGGAAAATCAGAACCACGGTGAGCGGACCGATCACCGAAAGCTGGCTACGGGCAGCCAGGTACTCGCTATATTCGCCACCCCAGTTCATCCAGTAACCCGTGGGTAGCGTGACGGCGCGGTTGACGGCGCGCTGGCCGTCAGCCACCGCCCGGGCCAGGTCGCGTCCCTCGATGCTGTATTGAATGCCGATGTAACGCGAGTTGTTCTCGCGATAGATGAAAGAGGCGCCGTTGCCCTGGCGGATATCTGCCAGGGCGCTCAGAGGCACTTGCTGGCCCGACGGCGTGCCCACCAGCAGGTTGGAAATCTCATGCGCATTCGATCGGAACTGAGGCTCACTGCGCACCACAAGGTCGAACAGTTTCTCGCCCTGGATCACCTGAGTGACCGCCTGACCGCCCACAGCGGCCTGCACCACAGCCTCCACGTCCGACACGTTAATGCCGTAGCGCGCAATTTTTTCGCGATCCACGTCTACCAGCAAGCTCGGCTGTCCCAATTCCCTCACCACAGTCAGCTCGGTGAATCCCGGCACGTTGCTTAAGATCTGTTTGATCTGAAGGGCCTTCGCCTGAAGTACGTTGAGATCAGGCCCGTACACCTTCACGGCGAGTGAGCTCTTGAGGCCGGTCAGAGCCTCGTCAACTGCGTCTTCAGCGGGCTGGGTAAAGTTGAAGATGATGCCTGGGTAGGAGGCTAGCCGACGGCGAAGGGATTCGGTCAACTCTTCCTTGGTGTGAATCTTACCGCTCCAGGCTTTGTCCTTGTAAGGCTTGAGCCCCACGTAAAACTCGCAGTTGAAGAAGCCGGTGGAGTCGGTACCGTCGTCAGGACGCCCGAGTTCCGAGCCGATCTCCGTGGTCTGCGGATAAGACATGAGAATGTCGCGGATTTGTGGCGCGATTTTGCTGGCTTCGTCGAAAGAGATCGTATAAGGCATGGTGGCCCTTACCCACAGCGCACCCTCGTCAAGGTGAGGCATGAACTCGCCGCCGATAGACGGCACCAGCAGCAGCGCCGCCACGAAGATGAGTACCGCTACCAACACGGTCAAGTAAGGCCGGTCGAGACACCAGCGGAGCTCGCGGCCATACGCGCGTTTGATCCACTCAAACGGCCGGTTTATACGCTCGCGCACGCCGCGCTTGAACCAGTAGGAGGCCAGCACGGGAACCAAGGTAAGGGCCAATATGAGGGCCCCGATGAGGGCGAAGGACATTGTGTCCGCCATCGGATCAAAAAGCTTGCCCGAAGGCCCCGTTAAGGCATAAATCGGCACGTATCCGGCGATAATGACGGCCACCGCGTAGAACACAGGCCGGTCAACGTCGCGGGCTGCAGCCAGGATCACGTCATTCAGCTTGTAGTCCCGGCCCTCGCGAAGCCCAAGCTCGCGATAGATGTTCTCCATGATCACCACCGTGCCGTCGATAATGATTCCGAAATCGACGGCTCCGATGGAGAGCAGATTGGCCGACACATCGTGCAGGCGAAGAAAAATGAACGCAAACAGAAGGGCCAGCGGAATGGTCAGCGCCGTAATAATTGCGGCACGCACGCTGACCAGAAAGAACATCAGCACGATCAGCACCAAGACCATGCCGCGGAGCAGATTGGCTTCTACCGTGTCCGTAGTGAGGTGGACCAGGGCACTGCGATCATAGAAAGGCCGGATCTTCACGTCGGGAGGCAGTACCTGGCGATTGAGCTGTTCGGTTTTCTGCTCCACGCGCTTGAGGACGTTCTGAGTCTGCTCGCCGCGGCGCATGAGGATAACGCCTTCCACGGCGTCGTCGTTCTTCTCGAAGCCGAACTCGCCCAGGCGAGGAGCGTGCCCGATGGTCACTTGCGCCACGTCGCGCACGCGTACCGGCGCGCCGTTATTGCTGGCCACCACGATGTTGCCGATGTCCGCCGCGTCTTTCACCAGACCCAGACCGCGCACGTAGTAGAACTGGCCGCCTTGCTGATAAAATCCGCCGCCGGTGTTGCCGTTATTGGCGGCCAGCGCCTGTTCTACCTGGGGCACGGTGAGATGGTAGTTGTAGAGACGCGCGGGATCCAGCAGCACCTGGTATTGCATGACGGTACCGCCAAACCCTGAGTCGTCGGCCACGCCCGGAATCGACTTGTAGGCGCGCTCCAGTACCCAATCCTCAATGGTCTTCAGCTCCTGTGGGGTGTGGTCGGGACTCTCGATCACATAACGGTAGACAAGCCCGCTGGGGCTGAAGAGTGGGGCGAGAGAAGGCGTGACGCCGTCGGGTAGGGTCACGTCGCTTAGCCGCTCAAAGGCCACTTGGCGGGCGAAGTAGTTGTCCGTATCATCCTCGAAGGTCAGGATAACGTCGGACAGCCCGTACAGAGAGATGGAGCGCATCACCACAAGCTGGGGCACGCCGTTCATTTCCACTTCGATGGGCAGAGTGACGAGGCGCTCCACCTCTTCGGCGGCGTGGCCATCCCACTGGGTGATGATTTCCACCATCGGAGGCGAGAGGTCGGGATAGGCGTCCACCGGCATGCGTTCAAAAGAGATGATGCCAGCGGCCGTAATGAACGCCACCAGCATCAGCACCAGAAAACGCTGCTTCAGAGCGAATTGGACAACACGATGAACCATGAGTAGGTTGGCGGCCCGTCCGATTCAGACCGCACGTCGGGCCTCAACGCTGCAAGGAGTTGGCGAATTGCAGAAACAGGCTGCCGTCTGCCGCCACCTGTTCGCCCTCACGCAGCCCGGAGCGAATCTCGGTGCGTCCGCCCTGGCTTTCGCCGATCGAGACCAGCCGCTGCCCAAACTGGTTAGGGGCGACGGCCACATAGACAAAAGGTTGATTCTCAGAATTCCGCAACACGGCAGCGTCGGGCACCGTCATGGCGTTCGGAATGGTGGCCGCGCGCACAGTGGCGGTGACGTACATGTCCTTTTTCAGCTTTTCTTCCGGATTATCGGTTACCAAGCGCACTTGCAGGGTGCGCGTGGTCGGGTCAACCGCCGGTGCGATGTAGGAGATTCGAGCCCGAAACGTGTCCGGATAGGCGTCCGTGGTGATCTCGGCCGGATCGCCCAGGTGGACGTAACCGAGGTCTTGCTCGTAAACGTTGGCCAGTACCCAAACGCTCTTCATGTTCGAAATTGTGAAGCATTGTGTGGCGCCGGCCTGAAGAACCTGTCCCGGCGCCACCAGCCGCTCAACAATTTCGCCTCCGAGCGGGGCTAGCAGCGGCACCTGCGCCGAAGAGGGACCTTGGACGAGCGAGTCCGGACTCGAGATTCCAAGCACCTTCAGCGCCTGCTCGGCGGCCTGCAGGTCAGCCAAGGCTTGCTGGCGTGTGGACTGGGCCTGCTCCAAATCAGCTTGGGCGTTGGCGCCGTGAGCGTAGAGATCCTGAGCACGGGCGAGGCTCTTGTCGGCGAGCGCGAGCGCGTCACGGGCCTTCAAGTAATTGGTACGGTCCTGGGCGTAATCCGGGCTGGCGATCTCGAGCAGCGTCTGGCCGGTGCGCACAACGTCGCCCGGCGACACCAGTATTCTGGAGACAGGGCCGCCTACCTGAGTGATGACTGGCGTGGTTTCGAAGTTGTTGTACGCTACGGATCCCGTAAGGCGGAGAACACGCGGCAGCGGGGCGGATTGAACCGACACCACCTGGACGTGAGACATTTGTTCCTGTGGCACGGTGAATAGTTCAGCCCTCGCCGCCCTGGACCGGTCCGACCCATAAGCAACTGAAGGCTGGTTCGCATCCGTGGGCTGGCGCTCACAGGAAGCGAGGAGGCCCAGAAGAGGCGGCAGCAAGATCGCTATCCAAGCGGGTCTCCGGCGGCAGCCGAAAACTGTTCCCATGACACACTCCTTGTCCTCAAGAAACCACGCGCCCGTGAACGGTGCTGTCTTAGGCCTATCCCTCGATGCTGATGATAGAGATCAGTGGGACAGAGGCGGCCTGAAACTTGCAACCGCTCGGCCCCAAAGCCATCGACCGTGAGAGGCCAAGACAAACTGGAAACGAATGGAGACAGTGGCTATAGAAAGCGTGGCGGGGCGCGACCGTAAATCGAGGCCGGACGCTGACGAAGGGAGAAAGCAAGGGTCCAGCCACAGGCGAAAAAGGAGTACGTTACCGCCTGCGGGTTTGCCGCAACCAGGGCAGGCCGGGCGGCACTCAACCTCATGATTTGGCAAACCGGACACAGCATCCAATCCGGTACGGTTGGCGTTGCCGAAGAAGCAGCGTGACGTATCGCGGGCTCAGTGGAGGCGTTCGAGCCCGGCACATCGTCAGCGTGATAGTGAAATCCGCAGAGGTTGAGCAGGCTAAGCTGCAGGACCAGAAGCCCGCTTGCCAGAGGGCGCCGCAGACCATGTCTCTGAGGACTACGCACTTCCTTATTGTAACAAAGCGCCATCGTTGGCAAACAAATCAATTGTCGCGCGGTCGCGGTTTTGAGGGGAGCAGGCGGCTTGCAAAAGCTTGTTCCGCTGTTATGATGAGTGACCACAGAAAACGGTGAGCGCCGATTTGCTTGGCGCCGAGACTTCGCCTTGATTGCCGCGGGGACGAAGGGCCGCCGAAGTTTGCGAGCATGGAGGAGGAAGTTATGGCGTTGTATGGCGCGATTGAAGCAGGAGGCACCAAGTTTGTGTGCGCCGTGGGAACGGGTCCGCAGAATCTGAGGGATCGATTTGAGTTCGCGACCACTTCGCCCAAAGAGACGGTGGCTCGGCTGGTGGAATACTTTCAGAACCACATGAAGCGTGAGCCGCTGGCCGCCATCGGCATCGCTTCCTTCGGCCCGATTGATGTTAATCCCGCGTCGCCGCAGTACGGGTTCATTACTTCGACTCCGAAGCTCGACTGGCAAAACACAGACCTTGTAGGACCTATCCGCCGCGGGTGCAACGTGCCTGTGGGCTTTGATACGGACGTGAACGGCGCCGGACTCGGCGAGCGCCGCTGGGGCGCGGCCCAAGGACTCGACACGTTTGTTTATGTGACCGTCGGAACGGGGATTGGCGGCGGGGGCATGGCCGCGGGACGAATGCTGCACGGAGTGCTGCACCCGGAAATGGGGCATATGCGCATCGCCCACGATTGGCAGGCCGATCCGTTTCCGGGATCATGTCCGTTTCATGGCGATTGCTTGGAAGGCTTGGCGGCGGGTTCCGCCATTGAGGCCCGCTGGGGCGGCAAAGGTCAGGAATTGCCGCCAGAGCACCGCGCTTGGGAGCTTGAGGCGCAGTATCTGGCACTGGGCGTCACGAACCTGGTCTGTACACTCTCTCCGCAACGCATCATTCTGGGCGGCGGTGTTATGCGGCGTTCATTTCTCTTCCCCATGGTCCGGCGCAAGACCTTGGAACTGCTCAACAACTACATCCGGGTGAGCGACATCACCGACCACATCGATGAATACGTGGTGCCGGCACAACTCGGGGAAGATGCGGGCGTTTTGGGGGCGATCGCACTAGCGCAGGAGGAGGTACTGAGGCAATAGGGAATAGGCAAGAGCCAAGAGGCAATAGACGAGAGGCGAGAGGAGCGAATAGCCAATAGGGAGTAGGCAGAAGGCATGAGGCAAGAGCCAATGCGCGACGGACGTCGCTTGCCTTCTCGCCAGTGCTGGTTGGCCCTTAGCTCTTCTCGCCTCCTTCCAATTGGCTCTTGGCTATTGCGCCTTGCCTTTTGCCTGTCGGCTGATTCTCAACTCATGCTGGCGCTGTAGGCTAAAGTGCAGAATCCTGCGACGAGCAAAGCGATCGCTCCGAGCATTACGTTGACCGGCTTGCGGCCGGCGCCGCTCCACTCCCCGGTAGCAAAACCCCAAACATTCGAGGCGATGATGATGACGGACATGAAAAGCGGCCATCCCAGAATGGGACCGAGGTCCGCCATGCTGGACGCGGCCCAGCCATACGCGGCCAGGCTGCCCATCCAGAGCGCGGCCATGACAACACCCAGGATCCAGTTGACCGCGGTGCCGGTCGCGGCAAACAAGCCGAAGCTCCGGTTCTTCCACCAGAGATACGCGCAGTAGATAAGGTAGGGAATCAGCGCAGCGGTAAGCAGCGGAGCCCAGATCACGTTAGTCTGGTTCACGGGACTGGCGCCCAGAATGGCGGCGCGGTCCACGAGAGGCTTGCCGAAGGCCAGGCCGAAGTTATTGAGCGGCGAGCCCAGCCCGGCGAGAATGCACATCAGCAAGCCCATGCCAAAGCTCATGTGCTTTTCTGTAGACCTAAGCTCGCGCGCTGCAGTATGCGCCTCCTTAAGCTTGCCGGCTATGGCAGACACCACAATCCCAGCCACTACAACGGCCACGCCCAGCAGAATCATCTCTCCTTTAGGAGTGAAGATCAGGTTGCTCTCGAGGAATACGAGAGGCACAATCGAGCCCAGCGCCGTTGAAATGCCAATGGCGATGGCGAAGTTCAGGGAAAGCCCGAGAGCGGCAATCCCCAGACCGAAGAACACCTGCGCCAACCCGAAACCTGCCCCAAACACCAGTAGCAGCTCAATCTCGTGAAGGTGCCCGCCACCAAGGTAGACATCGGGAAGATTCGGCACCGTCAAGTAGGCCAGAACCCAAGGGAGAATAAACATTGCCACGACGGCCCAGACGGACCATATGTTTTCCCAGTTCCAGCGCCTCGCAAACTTTGTGGGGGTTGCAAAGCTGCCGTTGAGGGCGCCCGCAAGGAGCGCGAGACTTACGCCCGAGGCGATAGGTGTCATGACGTGTCCTCGAAGGATTCTCGTACCGGTTGTCCAGGCAGTTTCCCGCGCCTGTTATCCGGAAAGCATAAGGGCCGTATTGTACGACAAATCGGCTCTGCGAAGTAGTTAACTTTCGACAGTTAACTTTCGACGTGCCATAGCTTGTGGGGATGCCCAATGTGACAGTCCCAACTCCGCTACAGCCGCGCGCCTTGCCGAGGATTACATCCACTGTTGGCAAACGTGCAGGCCGTGCAATGCTCGCGATTTTCGGATATCATTCGTGTGCCATGAAGAAATGGATTATCGCGACGTTGCTCGTTGCCACTGCGGCATTCGCGCAGCAAACCCATAATCAATACGAGCCGGCGAACGCGCCGGGCGCCGGCCAGAGACTGCTGGCGCAATTTGCGGGAGACTGGGACGTCATCCAGACGTTCTTCCCGGTGAACGGAAATCCGAGGGTGACAAAAGGGACGTGTAAGCAGTACATGATCCAAGATGGCAAGTTTCTGCAGTCGGATTTTGTCTTCTTCAACACTGACGGAACCAAGAGCACGGGCACCGGAATTTCCGGCTTCGATCCCAAAACGAATCGCTTCACCACGGTGTGGTTCGACTCTCGCCGGACGGCGATGTCGATTCGCCAGAGCGACGGCACGTTTGACGGCAAGAACATCGTGCTGTGGAGCACGCCTCTCGATACTGAGCGTCCCGGGCGCAAGAGTGTCGCGCGTGCTCACCTTGAGGAAGATGGCCGCGTTCTGCTTCATCGCCATTTTCTGATCGATGACAAAGGGAAGGAGCGGATGATCTTCGAGCTGCGGATGACGCGGAAGTAGTTCCCTCACAGGGGATTTCGTCACAGAAAAAATCACAGCGGGAAAGTCATCAGCGTCAGAACGTCAGCTTTGCCGAGAATTGCAACTCGCGCGCCGGAAGCTGGTTGGTGATTCCGGCCAGCGGCTGACCGAACCCGGGAGGCGGCGTCGAGCCGTTGCCATAGGTTCCGCTGTAGCCCACGAAGTTTGCGTGATTGAACACGTTGAACGCCTCTGCCCTGAGATTCAGGATCACACCTTCTTTGCCCAGAGTAAACGGCCGCTCGACGAACGGCTCCCAATCGTATATCGGCCGGCCTCGCCCGTCATTGCGAGGAATCACAACGCCATTGATCACCGGTCGGTCGGTGGTGCCACCGGTGTCCCCGCTGTTGGTGGTACCGGTGACGATGTTATACGGCAGTCCGCTGGCGAGCGTCGCGATGCCACCTACGGTGATCTTCCACGGTGCCGTGTACACGCCGCTCAGGACGAATCGGTGGCGCTGATCGAAGATCGCGTTGGCGACCTCTGCGGCGCCGGTGAAGTTCGGGTCGTTTGGGTTCTGGCTCGGAATGTCAGGGTCCACGTTATCAATGGCATGAGACCAGGTGTAACTGGCCAGCATCGAAGCGCCATGACCAAAGCGATGGTTCAGGTTGACGTCCAGGGCGTTGTAATGAGCGAATCCATCGTTCACGTCGCTTTGGATCAGCGCATACGGCGGCTCGGGAGTGGTTGCCTTCATCGGATTACAGGTCATATCGTTTTGTTGATACCACCAGATCCAATATGGCCGCGTGCAGTTGGCCGCCTGTGCGGTTCGAGTTTGTCCTTGCGCGGTGCGGATGAAAGGCGCCGGCGGATCGACGTCCAGGGGCCGGTTGATCTTCACGCTGTGGGAGCCGACGTAGTCGACGCTGAGCACCCAGGACGGTCTTATCTCACGCTCGACTCCAAAGGTCCATTGCTCGGTATACGGGCTCAGCAGCGCATTGGGGTATCCGATTAGGGTCGAGGTAGGAAAGAACTGGTTCAGGTAAGCGCTTTCGCCGGGCCGTACATAGAGGCTGCGCAGAGGCGCGACCGCCCCGGCGGGAAATGCCGGCAAAGGCACCGCAGTGACGCTCGTGGGAAATCCCACCTGGCCGGGCGCAGCCGTGTAGTTGAAAACGCCGGTCGGGCCTGTCAAAGCATAGTTTGCCTCTGAATTGTCCACGATCTGTGAGTAATAGATGCCGAACCCACCTCGGATCACGGTCTTATTGTCGCCGCGCAGGTTGTAGGCGAACCCGACCCGCGGCGCGAAGTTCTTGTTCGAGTCGGTGAACGTCTGACGTTCATAGCGCAAGCCCAGATTCACCGTTAAATCGGGCCGCATCCGATAATCGTCCTGAACAAATGCGGACGCCAGAGTGTCGTTTACAGTGTAGTTCGCGTTTCCGTAGCTCTGGGTGTAGCTTTGCACGTTGCTGATGTTACCGAGATAAGCGGGGCTCTCGCAGAACGCAAGGCTCATCGTACACGTGTCGTAGACGAACTCGCCGAGGTAGATGGGGCCGCCGAACTCTTTGCTGTTACCGCCGTTGTGCGCGCGGATCAGGTCGCCGCCAAAAAGGACCACATTGCGGGACTGCGCCGCTGACATCACATCGTTCACTTCGTACTGGTGATTCAAAAGCAATGCAGATTGTGACGTGCCTGACGCGAACGTGCCGCCGGTCGAGATGGGGACTGAGTATTCTGTGCCGTAGATTACGGGGCTGAACTGTGTGATCGGTGATGCCAGTTGAAACTGAAGCCGGACGTTGTTGAGCAACGTCGGACTCAGCACTGCAGTCTCACCCAACTCCTCGGAATAGGTTCGACGTTTGAAAATGCGATCAACGTTCGGCAGTGTGTTGCCGCCCACGATTCCGTTTGGATTCGTGTCATAGAAGCTGTCCACATCACTGCGAAAGAATAGGTTGTTGTTGCTGTTGATCTGGTGGTCGAGCCGCAGGAACGCCAGCCAGCCGCGGTAATGCCCGACAAAGTTTCCGGGCGCAACCGGGGAGATTACGGGAGAAGCGCGGTTCTGCGAGCTATACTCGCCGTCCGCGAAGAACTGGGTGTGACCACTGTGGCCGATCGGCCCTGAAATTCCCAGCGAGCCCTGACCCAAGGTGTCGTTGGTGATATCGTTGCCGCTGGTCGCCGACGTCGTCGTGAACCCCGACAGCTTCGCCTCGGTGTCCGAAGGCCGCCAAACTCCGAGCACATCGCCGTGGTAGTTGTTGCTGCCGCTCTTGGTCACGATGTTGACTACGCTGCCCGCAGTCAGTCCGTACTCGGCTGAAAAGGCGCTGCTGACTACAGTCATCTCCTGCACCGCGTCCAGCGGGACGTTGCTGAAGATCGTTTGTCGCCCCCAGGCGTCCACGGCGTTGCTGCCGTCAACCTCAAACCAGGTTTGCCGCCGGCCCGTGCCGTTGGTCGTGAACAGGTCCTCGTTCATGAACACATCGCCCTGGTTGATTGCTGGCCGGTTGGCGGCGTTCAGCAGCGGCAGATAGGTTATTCTCCGGTTCAGCAGCGGCATCTCCTCCATCTGGGCCGCTCCGAGCCGGTCCCCCAACTCAGGCTCATCCGTCCGCACTCCGCCAACGTTGCCGGTGACGGTCACCTTCGTCTGGCCGGCCGCGACGTTGAGCTGCAGACTAATTTGGGCGGTGCTGCCGCCGGCCAGCGTTACGTCGCTCAGGTGCGCGTCTGCAAATCCTTGCTTCTGCACCGTCACGTCATAACTGCCGGAGATCGGAAGGCCCGCCAGGGAAAAAACGCCGGAGTCGTCGGACTGCGCGGTACGTTGCAATCCCGTGAGCGGATTCGTCACCGTGACGTGCGCAGCGGCAACCGCAGCGCCGCTGGGATCGGTGATGTGGCCCTGGATTGTGGCTGTGTCCGGCGTCTGGGCCACAAGAGGCACGGAGGCCGCTATCAGGTAGCAGGCGGTTAAGTATGTAGTGGCCCAGGTTCTTTTTCGCGAAAACATTATAGTCGTGTGGAGGATCGACGTCTCAATGCGCGCATGATAAGGTCGCGGCAAAGCACCAACTAATTTGGACGGGAGGGACGTCCTTTTTCTTCCCTCGCCGTTCGGACATTCCTCGAGGTTGGGCACAAACCTGATCGGCGTAGCGAACGGGTTCGAGTTATCTGTGCCAACTCGCCAGCCGTCACCCCCGTGCAAGCGAGGATCTACCGCGTGGATTCCCGCGTTCGCGGGAATGACGATGACGGAAAGCAGGAGCAAATCTTCAAATTGGCCCAACACTGCGACCACACTCGGATGAATCTCAGGGCCTGATACACTGAAAAATGGAAGCGGGTTCCGCCTGACGGTGACGGCCAGTTTCGCAGCGCGCTCGCACCTATGATTCAGCTCTCTTCGGCAGGAAAACACTTCGGTTCCAAAGTACTCTTTGAGGGCCTTGACTGGCTGTTGAGGCCGGGCGAACGCGTGGGTCTGGTGGGCGCGAACGGCACCGGCAAATCGACTTTGCTCAAGGTGCTGGCGGGCCTCGAGCCACTCGATGAAGGGTCGCGCTCTACGGCGAAGGGCATCACGACGGGGTATCTTCCCCAGGACGGTCTTTCGCTGTCCGGGCGCACAGTCTTGCAAGAATGCCTCTCCGTGTTTGGCGATTTGCTGGACATGGAAAAGGAAATGGAGACGCTGCACCATCGGATGGCCGAACTTCACCCGGAGAGCGACGAATACCATCGGGTGACGGAGCGCTACCACCGCATTGAAACCGAGTTCCAGGGCCGCGACGGTTACTCGCTGGAGGCGCAGGCCCACGCCGTGCTCAACGGCTTGGGGTTCTCGCCCGCGGATCGGGGCCGCGCCACCGAGGAATTTTCGGGCGGCTGGCAGATGCGCATCGCCCTGGGAAAATTGCTGCTTATCAAGCCCAATCTGCTGCTGCTGGATGAGCCCACCAACCACCTTGACCTTGAGGCACGCAACTGGCTGGAGCAGTACTT
>JASHYZ010000294.1 GCA_030042795.1 Terriglobia bacterium
GGGGGTGACAGCGTTGGACTTAGAGGTCCTATTCGGATGCAGTCATTCCCGCGAAAGCGGGAATCCACGAGTTTTCACACAGACTCTTTCAGCCCCGCCCTTCCAAGCGCGTTCCCAAGGTTTTCCGTAGCCTGCCAAACAGCGCCCCACAACCGGATTAAAGCGGAATTGCGACCCGCCGTTTCCGAGCTAAGCACCTGAATTATCAACAATATTCCAGGATACCATCAGATAAGAGCTTTATTTTCAAATACATTCCAGGGTAGTCTCGTTTGTCCCATTTTTCTCATTTTCGGTCCTTTATTATCAATAACATTCCAGGGTGTCCCAAAAATTTAAATAATTTTTTGCGAAGCTGCTCTGCAGCCCACCCCGCCCGCCGTGCCCACCCACAAAGCGCCCGGTCGCCAATGCGGCCTCCGAAATCGTCTTTGAATTCAGAGGTCTTTCCATTACGCAGTCATTCCCGCGAACCTTGTCCTCGCGAAAGCGGGGATCCACGGGGCTCTCGCATCGCGTGCCGATATGTCCGCCTGACTTGGTCCGGTGGGCCCAAATGTTTGTCCGAAGAAGTCTGGCGCCCGCAGGGCTGGAAGACGAAGCATCGGTTGCTCCCAACTGACGGCCTTTTCAGCAGCCCCGCCCGCACTGAAGAGTTGGATCACAAACCAGAGTCCGATGAGAAGCGCGGCGGGAATGAAGGTAATGCGTCCGAACCACCCGATGAATAGGACCGACTTAATGCGGTCGCGAGGATAAGTAATTAGAAAAGCGCCCATCACGGCCGCGATGGCGCCGCTGGCGCCGAGGTTCGGAACCGTGGACTGCGGGGCAGCCGCGACCTGGGCCAGCATGGCCACGACACCACCCAAGAGGTAGAACACCAGGTAACGAACCGGGCCCATCGCGTCTTCGATTTCCGGTCCGAAGGCCCAGAAGAACACCATGTTGCCGATGATATGGAGCCAGCCGCCGTGCATGAACATGGCCGTCAGGATCGTGATCCAGTGATGGCCGGCGGCGATGTCAGCGGGAATGACTGACCAGCGGGCGACAAACGCGTCACCGCCCGCCAGTTCGAGAACGAACACAAATGCGTTAACAACGATGATGAGGATGGTGACGATGGGCACACCACGGGGCCTTCGACTTGCGTCCGAGAGTGGTATGAAGCCCCCCATGCCGCCACCTTATGCTTGCTGCAGGGTGATGAGAAATGGCCTCCGGTTCGTGTCATTTCGAGCGAAGCGAGAAATCTCGCTCCGAAAGAAGGGACTTATGAGATTTCTCGCTTCGCTCGAAATGACACGAACCGGAGGCCATCTTTATCACGATGATAGCCTAGTAATGTTATCGCCGTTTATGGTTGCTCGGCAGCACCCCGTACCTCAGGTTCACCACTCCGTCCGGAAACTTCTTCGCGGATAGCAGCTTCAGTGGAGTGAGACGATGTCGCGGCTGAATCAGCGGGATGCCTTCGCCGATCAGGACGGGGATCACGTGGATATTGAACTCGTCGATTTCTCCCTCATCCAGGAACGAAGCGATGATTTCGCCGCCGCCCATCATCCAGATGTTCTTGCCGGGCTGCGCACGTAATCGTTGCGCAAAAGTCTTGATCGGCTCACCGACGTACTCAAAGCCCGGCAGTAACGATGCCTGGGACCGGGCTTGGGACTGGGCTTGCGGCCGGCGTGAAAAGAGATAGTTCTTGATTCCGCGCCCGAATGGTCTCCCTTTCATGCCCATATCGAGTCCCTTGGAGTACGTTTTGCGTCCCCACAGGATGGTATCGACGGATTTGACGAACGCGCCCATCCCGTAATTGCCCTTGGGCCGCGGGCGGTCAAGCCACTTCACGTCGCCGTCGGGCCGCGCGATGTAACCGTCCACGCTCGTCGCGATGTACACAACTATTTTGCGGCGCTTCCTCATGAATGCCTCCATTAGCGACACCGGCGCGATCCGAAGGTATTACGACGGACAACGCCGGCCTCCGGCCGGCTGACTCCGCCTCGCGAAGTCTTCGACTTCGAGCCGACAGGGCCCGTCGGATTTCGGATAGCAAATTCGAGATTTCAAACACTTCAAACCTACTATACAGTCGAGGATGGAGAAGTTTACCAGCAACGCCTCCGGAGTTCCGAGGTCAATGATGAAGGCTTTCATCTTTGCTGTTTGTGTGGCGTTCGCGCCTGGCGGCCTAAATGCTGGCACGAATGTTTGGCAGCCGTCGCCCGTGAAATAAGATTGCTAATTTCTGCAACTGGACACTAGCTGAGGACTTCAGTCAAGAGATAGGCGTCGAGGGCTGAGCGTAGATTGGCTATTTCCGCCACAACGCCCGGGCTGAGAGGGCTTGCGGATGGGGAAGAGGCTGCCGATGATGACGAGCCTGTGCTGAGAGGGTCTGTCAACCCCGACGATCCGTTCACACCCGCTTTTGACAGGATGGAGCTTACATAGCGCTGGGTTTCGGTGGGCGCATGGCTCAGCCAGTCTGTACCCCAGCGTTCCACCGCCTGGATGACATGCTGTGGTCCCCAATTGTATGCCGCTAACGCCTTGGCCTCGTCACCGAAGTTGGCGAGCTGTTCCCGCAGATAGTGAATGCCGCCCTGGATGTTCCCCATTACGTCGTGAGGATTCACGCCCAGGGCCTCCGCTGTTCCGGGCATCAGTTGCATCATGCCGACGGCGCCGCTCGAGGGGTTCACGGCCTGCGGGTTTAGGCCGGATTCCTGTTTCGCCACACTAACGGCGAGGTCCGGATTGACCCCGGCCGCCGAGGCGACTTGGCCGATCAACTCACGCCAAAAGGAGCCTTTGGAGTGAGCCGATGGCTGGGCCGCGGCCTGCTGCTGGTTCGGCTGCTGAGCAGCCTGCGTGGCGAGCGTTGTGGCGTCAATGGGCATTTACGCTAACGGGACGGAACCGCCCCCACAAGCTGGGGCAATCCGCTTGCCAGAACTATCGGTTAACCCGTAAACGCCAATTTTATAAGTGGTTATCTCAAATTCACTCTTTTGGGCAGCGAATCCTTAAGAGATCCTTATCTGTGTCGCGACCGCCTGGTTCCCCAACTCAGCGGTAAGCTGCTTTACGATGAAGAACCTGGCGCAGCCTATGGCCACAACCAAACCGGAGGTCTCAGCGATCTCTGTGCCTGGAAGCCTCTAGCACGACGCGGCCTTTGGCCGCAACCAAACCGAAGGCCTCGGCGCCCTCTGTGCCTAGAAGGCTCTCAACACAGAGTTCACGGAGGCTCTGTGGCCTCAGTGTTCAAGGCTTCTGGCCACAGAGGGCACGGAGAGGTTATTCAAGCAACCCCACCGCAAAGCAGCACTTCAGTTTCGATACGCTCTCACACGCTGGACAGTTTGTAAAGGGGTTGAAACCCCGGTTGAAACCCCGACCTTCCGGAGAAGCTAGTGCGAAATGCAGGCTAGCCATTGCTGTGATGCCACCTGCAGATTCACAAGTGCGAACAACTTGCGCCCATGTTAACCTCAAATCAGCAAAGGTCTGCCTATGGCTACCAAAACGCTGCTGAGAATTGCAGACTACATGTCCCTGGAAGAACCTGCGGGCGTGCGATACGAACTGAGCGAGGGGGAACTGATCGTGACACCATCCGCCAGCTTCTTTCACAATCGGTTGTGCGACAGGTTCAATAGCCGGCTGGACGTTCACGTCACAAGCCACAAACTTGGGCACGTGACCGGCGAAACCGACGTGAAGTTGGCGGAAGATGTCGTTCGCAGACCTGACGTGGCTTTTTATCGTGCTGGCCGTCTGGAGGGCGTCGACCTTGATCAGGTACCGCTGCCGGTGGCTCCGGACCTTGTGATCGAGATCGTCTCCAAGCATGACCGGGCCGCCGACCT
>JASHYZ010000295.1 GCA_030042795.1 Terriglobia bacterium
TGGTGGCGGTGATCAGCGTCAAGCTGCCGCAGCCCCAGTTCGAGGGCCAGACGAAGGGCAAGCTGAACAGCGATATTCAATCGACGGTAGCCAGCTTCGTTTACGAGAAGCTGATGGAGCACTTTGAGAAGAATCCCACCGTGGGCCGCAAGATCTGCGCCAAGTCCATCGATGCGGCCCGCGCTCGCGAGGCTGCCCGCAAGGCCCGTGAGCTGACCCGCCGCAAGGGCGCCCTGGACTCCGGCGGCCTACCCGGCAAGCTGGCAGATTGTCAGGAGCGCGATCCGGAACGTTGCGAGCTGTTTCTGGTGGAGGGCGATTCGGCTGGCGGTTCCGCCAAGCAGGGACGGGACCGCCGCTATCAGGCCATTCTGCCCTTGCGCGGCAAGATCCTGAACGTCGAAAAGGCGCGCTTCGACAAGATGCTAGGCCACGAGGAAATCCGCGCTCTCATCACGGCGCTAGGCGCCGGCATCGGCAAAGAGGACTTTGACATCGCCAAGCTACGCTACGGCAAGATCATCATCATGACGGACGCGGACGTGGACGGCTCGCACATCCGCACGCTGTTGCTGACGTTCTTCTACCGCCAGATGCCGGAGCTCGTGGAACGTGGCCACGTCTTCATCGCGCAACCGCCGCTCTACCTCATTAAGAAGGGTAAGAGCTCGCGCTACATTACCGACGAAAAAGACTTTCGTCGCGAGATCATGCGCCGCGCCACTGAAGACCACGCAGTGGAAGCAGGCGACGACGGCAAAAAGGTGCACCTGGAAGGCGGCGAACTTACCAACTTCTTAATGTTCCTTGGCGAATACAACGATCTCTTTGACAAACTTGAAAAGCGCCTGGGCGACGCGCGGGTGGTGGATGCTCTGCTTGCCGCGGAAGTGGGCAAGAAAGTGGAATTCGAGAGCGAGGCCAAGCTGCAAGACGTTGCCAAGGATCTGAAGACGCGTGGCTTCAAGGCTGAGTTCCGGCGCGATGAAGAACACGACCGCTACACCCTGACGGTGTCAAGCGCTACACAGCCCGAGCGTGTGGTGGATTGGGACCTGATCTCAAGCGCGGATTACAAGCGGCTGCTTGACCTGCACAAACGCGTGCGCGAATACAACAAGCCGCCGTTCGCGCTCTCCACCAACGGGACTCAGACTCAAATCGCCGGCCGCAAAGACCTTCTTGAGCACGTCATGAACATGGGCAAAAAGCTCCTCACTGTACAGCGGTTCAAGGGACTCGGCGAAATGAATCCCACACAGCTCTGGCAAACCACTATGGACGCGGAACAGCGCACACTTTTGCAGGTGCGCATCGAAGACCAGGTGGAGGCGGACTCCATTTTCACGGTCCTCATGGGGGACGTTGTTGAACCCCGCCGCCAGTTCATTGAAGACAACGCACTGGACGTGAAGAACCTGGACATTTAGCCCAATCACCGTTGTCGCGAACTCGCCAGGGTTACCCCGCGTCACGGGTGTTTGCATGGGCCTGCCACTCGAAATCCAGACCGCTCGCCTTCTGCTTCGCCGCTGGCGCCCGGAGGATCGCTCGCTGTTCGCAGCCCTCAACGCCGATCCAGTCGTGATGGAGCATTTCCCCTTGACGCTCACCCGCCAGCAAAGCGACGCCCTCGCCAATCACATTGAAGCCCACTTTATGCATCATGGCTTCGGACTTTGGGCGGTCGAGATCCCTGCGGTCACGCCGTTCGCCGGCTACATCGGCCTCTCCGTTCCTGCCTTCCAGGCACATTTCACACCGTGTGTGGAGATCGGCTGGCGGTTGGCGAAGCTCTATTGGGGTATGGGCTACGCCACCGAGGGAGCGCGAACTGTTCTGAACGTCGGATTCGATCAGCTCGGCCTAAATGAAATTGTGTCCTTCACTGTCCCCGCTAATGTTCGCTCACGGCGAGTCATGGAGAAGATCGGTATGACTTATTCGCCGGTGGACGACTTCGATCACCCGGCGCTCGTCGAAGAACACCCGCGCCGGCGGCACGTGCTCTATCGAATAGCTCGGGGACGGTAGCATTGGTTCGGGACGCGGTCTCCAAGATCACCGACGACCATGATTGTAGCGTTTGTATATAGGCTACATCAGGCACGCATAGGCGGGAAGGCCAGAACGCGGGCAGGCTGGGCCGGAGGAAGAGAGCTCTCGCGAGAACACCTTCCTGCTGCGTATAATCTTATGCATGGCCCATCGACGCTGGGCTCCGGAGCAAAGGCATCCCCTCCGGCGCGGGTGATCGAAGCGCTTTGTTGAGCCTCTGCTCGAAATGAGAGCCCCAAGCACGCTTCGCTTCCGCATGATCGTTCTGTTTTGCGCCACCGTGGGCGTGCTACTTGTGGTGTCACACCTGGGCCTTGGAATTCTGCTGTCGCGCGAACTTCGCAACCAATTGGACCGTCAGCTTCTGGCTACGGCGCGGCCCGTCATCGCGGACCTTATCACTGACCCTGCCGACGAGGACGATGTCAACCAACTGAACGTGCCCGACAGCTACTTCGAGCTGATCGATCCGGCGAGCGACCGAGTGCTGCAAATGTCCCAGAACCTCGCGGGACAAGCCTTCGATCTGCAACCTGCCACACTACCCATCGCAGAGCCGGCGTTCTACTTGGCCGACAACCCGCACGACAAGGCGCCCGAGGCCCGGCTACGCTTGGCTCTGATTCCGTTTGAGCGCGGGAGCCGGCCTATGATCCTGGCCGTCGCCGCACCGAACAGGCTGGGCCGGCAGGTGCTGGCACAGTTCGCCTGGATTGTGGCAGCGTTTCTCCTCTTGAGTCTCCTGCTGACAGCGTGGCTCTCAACCTGGTACGTGAGCCGCAGTCTCGCGCCCATTGCCACCCTCACCGGACATGCCCGGGAGTTGACGCAGCGCATTTCGGAGCGCGCCGGCCGTGAACTCTGGACGCCCTTGCCCATCGAGCATCCAGGCGATGAGCTGGGGCAGTTGGCCACGACGTTCAACGAGCTCTTCACGCAGGTGGACTCTGCTCTACGCCAGCTCCGCCAGTTCGTTACCGACGCTTCGCACGAGCTTCGCACGCCAATCTCTGTCCTCCGTGGAGAGACCGAACTCCTCCTGAGTGAACCCCGCAGTCCGGCGGACTACCAAAAGGCCCTGCAAATCATCGACGGAGAACTGGGCAAGCTTACCCGGATTGTGGAAGGTCTCTTCACCATCTCCATGGCCGACGCAGGGCAGCTTCGCTTGCTCAAAGAGCCCCTATACCTGAACGAAGTCCTTGACGAAGCCTGCGCGCTGGCCGCCCCGCGAGCCCGGCAGAAGAGCATCACCATCCAGGGCGATCTTAAGCAGGAGTTGCCGTACCAGGGAGACGAAGCCTTCCTCCGGCAGCTCTTCCTCATTTTTCTCGATAACGCCATCAAGTATTCTCCCCCGAACACATCGGTTCGCGTTGGCCTGGAGAGATCGAACGGCGCCGCAAAGGTCGAATTCACAGACGAGGGCATCGGGATTTCGCAGCCGGACCTGCCGCGCGTCTTCGAGCGCTTCTATCGAGTGTCTCAACGGATCAACGGAGAATCCCAGAGCGGCGGACTTGGGCTCGCCATCGCCCAAGCCATTGTCCACGCGCAGGGAGGCTCGATTGATTGCTGGAGCGCCCCCGGCTGCGGCTCCACGTTCACGGTGACCCTGCCACTTACCTAACCAAGGATTTAGTTGTCTTCGGACCTCCTGGGCTCTGAACGACTCCCCAAAATCATTGCCCCAAGAGCATTCGTTCCCGGTGGCACAGCTTCGTATGTGAGTCGCCCATCTGATTCCACTGAATTTAGGCCGTGAGGGAATTCCACTCGAAATGTCGCTTGGCTAAGTGAGGGCCAAACGAAAATCAGCAAGAGGCGGCGGCTGACGGTCCTATCGGTTAGTTCCATGAGACGAAGCTAACTGATTGGATAGGAGGACGCCGCTGAGGCCTCTGAAGCAAGCTGTAGGGTGACGTGCCACACAACGCCGTAAGACCTTATGTCTCGCACGATTAGGATCACACGGGATGACCGAAACCAATGCACCTCGCAGCCATGGCACACGTCGTGCATAAAAGAGCGCTCTACTGCGCTGCAAATGAAGTTTTGACTTCGCATAAGGCAAGCGACCTTGGAGGCTGAGGATGGCAACTACTCACTTTGTTACGGGCGGCACTGGATTTGTGGGCGCGAATCTGATTCTCGAGCTCCTGGGCGATCCGGGAACCGTGATTTACGCACTGACTCGTGCATCCGGGCAGCCCGGCGAGGTACGATTGCAATCCGCGCTGCGCCATGCGGCGCGCGCGGCCGGGCATGATGACACGCTTGACAGAGCCATCGCTGAGCGCTGTCACGCCGTTGAAGGAGACATTCACAGCGAGAATTGTGGAGTCCGCGCCGACGCCTCTCCGAGGCCCGATCAGTTCTGGCACGTCGCGGCTTCGCTGCGTTACGAGGATCGCTACACCGCTGAAATCTTCCGCACCAACGTTGAAGGAACTCGCAATGTACTCGCGCTGGCTCGCGTGAGCGGCGTCGAGCGCCACTTCAACTATGTAAGCACTGCCTACGTTTCAGGTTGCCGAATGGGTTTGATTTGCGAGGAGGTGAGCCCGGGTCAGGCCGCGAATAATCCTTACGAAGGAAGCAAAATGCAGGCGGAGGCGTTGGTGCATCAAGCCCACGATCTGCACCCGCGCATCTTTCGCCCCAGCATCGTGATCGGCCACAGCATCACTCGCGAGGTTTCCTCGGGATTTTCCGGCCTCTACGGTTTTATCAAGCGTGTCCTGAAGCTGCGCCAGCTCCTCGACCGCATCCAGGATGGCCTTTCCGCTCGCTCAGGACTGCGCGTCGTCGCCGATCCGGCTGCCTTGCTCAACCTGATCCCAGTCGACGTCGTGGCCCGGCAAATGGTGCGCATCAGCCGGTCGCGTTCGCGGGCGACGGTATTCCATATCACTAATCCCACACCACCGCCGGCAGCGGAGGTGTCGCGAGTGATTTTCCGCGAGCTGGAGTTGCCGCAGCCCGTGATGGTGAACGATGTCAGCGGAATGAACTGGATCGAGCAGAAGGTGGAGGAAGGGATGGGCTTTTATAAGTCTTACTTTCGCGGCACGCGGATGTTTGAACGGGAGAACAGCGACTGGGCGCTGGGAGTCCGAACGCCGGAACCGGGCTACCGCATGGACTCAGTTACGATCGCTGATTACGTCCGCTGGTACGCAGACGTTCTGCGCGGGACCACTAACCTGCTGCCGGCCATGGTGGCGGCTGCGGCGTAACGGCGTGGTTTGGAGTGCGGCAGCAAGCTGCCGCACTCCAAACGGAGCTTTCAAAGGAGGAGATCACGCAGTGACGAGCAAGATCCAACCCGTATTTATCGTAGGTACAGGTCGTTGCGGTTCCACGATGCTCTCGAACATGATCCGCGATCATGCGGACATTCTGAGCGTCTCCGAGTTTCTGGTGTCTGTGACGGACTTCGCCGGCCGCATTCCCCAGGCATTTCCCGAAGGCGGTTGGATGGACGCCCACCAGGTGTGGGACGTGCTCGCGGGCTGTCACCCGAGGCAGACGGCGATGCTGCGCCACGGGGTTGAAATGGACGAGATGCTGTATCCCCTGAAACCGACCTCGCATTTCAGCCGCCAAACCGGCGTGCCGGCCATTCTGTACGTTACCCTGCCGCATCTTACGCCCGATCCTGACGCACTCTTCGACGAGCTGCACGACTTCGTGATGACGTTCAAGCCCGACCTCGCGATTCGCCAATACGTGCGTGTGTTCGAGTGGCTGCAGGCCCGGTTTGGAAAGAAAACGTGGGTGGAGCGGTCGGGTGGGTCGTTGCGGGCCGTGCCCCGGCTCGCCAAGAGTTTTCCGGAGGCGAGGTTCATTCACATTGTGCGTGACGGGCGCGATTGCGCCATCTCCATGAGCAATCACACGGGCTTCCGCATGATGATGGCCTGCACCATCATGAACGAAATCCTCGGTTACGACCCTTACGACACCGACCAGCGGCAAGGCATGGAGGATCTTCCGGACCAGTTGTATAACTTGCTGCCCGAGCACTTCAACGGCGAGGCTTTTGGCAAGCTCGACGCGCCCGCGGCCCTGTTCGGCCACTACTGGTCGGGCGAGATGATGCGCGGACTCAAAACGCTGGCTGAGTTGTCCGCAGACCGTGTATTGACGATCCACTTTGAAGATATTCTCGCCCAGCCCGAGCCGTGGCTTCGCCGGCTGGTGGAGTTCATTGATCCGTCATTCGTGGACGAGGATTGGGTCCTAAGAGCAGCAGCTACCATACGGCCGGTGCGGTCGTCGTGGCGGGCGCTGCCCGCCGCCCAGCAGTCCGCGCTTACGGACGCCTGTGCTCCCGGATTCCAAGCCCTGAGCAGTTATGGGTTCGCGCGGGAGGCGGAGGCTGTCCCGCTTTCCGTGCCCCTGTTCGCCCGGCTTCGCCAGAAGGTGAGCCCGGCAATCGCTCTGACCAAGTTTGTCGGCGTTCGACCCGCGTTTGCCCTCGCCAAGGCTCGGTTGGGACAATTGCGCAGCGCGTCCGCAAGTTTGACGTAGGAGCCGCCCCTACGTCAACGGCTTGATGTAAACACCGATTCCAAATGGAGGAGAAAGCAGATGAACATCGAAGAAACTGTCATCAGAGTTATCGCCCAGGAGAACCATCTGGACCCTGCTTCCGTCACCCTCGACTCCACCTTTGCAGAGCTCGGCATCGATTCTCTGGACGGCGTCAATATCCTCTTTGCTCTTGAAGCGGAGATGAACATCGTCATCCCCGATGCCGTGGCCCGTCACATGGAAAGCGTGCGACAGGTAGTGGATAGCCTGACGCGTGTAGTTAATGGCGAGGACATCTCGGACCTGGTGGCGATTGCGCGTCAGGCTACGCCTGCACCTGAGGCTGTCCCCGCCGCGTAGGGCTCGCGAGTTATGTGTGCGGCGCCAATAGGCGCGCGACACTGACGTTGAACGGAGTGCCATGCTCACCACCACAGAGAATAGAGACGAGCGCCAGGACGATCTCGAACATCCCCACGCGTTCATTGAGGAGCTACCGGACCGGCCTCCCATCCACGTGATTCGCGAGCTTTCGCGACTCGATCAGTTCCGTGCGGCACGTGCCCTCATCGTTGAGTGGCTGGCCATGGTTGCTGCCATCGCTCTCTGCGAACGCTTCTGGAGCCTGCCTCTGTACTTGTGCGCTGTGGCCTTCATCGGAGCCCGTCAACATGCTTTGCTGATTCTGGGGCATGACGCCTCGCACTTTACCTTGTTCAAGAAAAAGGGGCTGAACGATTGGGTGGCGGATCTGTTGCTTTACTGGCCGATGTTCTTATCGGTCGGCGTTTTTCGCTACTTCCATCAGGACCATCATCGCTACCTGGGTACAGAGAAAGACAAGAACCGCGAATTGTGGCGCACCCACACCTATGAAGGCACCCTGGCGGAGGATTGGCAATTCCCAAAAACGATGGCGGGCCTCCTGCTTCTTCTAGCCAGGAAGCTCGCTTTTGTTGAGGGTATTGTCTGGATCTTCAGCGGCATCGCTGCAATGTTTGTCCGGCCCGAGTACCGGAAAAAATCCTGGCTGTACGCGGCGGCTCGCTTTGGATACTACGCCTGCATCGCTCTGCTCGTCTGGCGGCTGCATCTCGCCATCGACGTTCTGCTCTACTGGATCATCCCATACTGCACCTGGCACATCATGATCCAGTATGTCCGCATCATCTGTGAGCACTCGGCCATCCCGAGCAGCACGCCGCCCTATCACCTTACCCGCACCACGATCCCCCGTTCGTGGGAGAAGCTCCTCATTATTCCCCGGAACATCGGCTACCACCACGAGCATCACTGGTTTCCGAGCGTGCCTTTCTACAACCTGCCCAGGCTGCACGCGGTTTTGATCACGGGGACGAAGTTTGGCCGATGCGGAGCGATTTCTCGCGGTGTCATGCGTGGCTTGGGCGAATGTATCCGCCCTCAGAAGCAGCCGGCGGAGGTCACGCCCCGCCTGAGCGACGCGCCGACGAGAACGGGATGCAACATCCACTCGATGGAGACGTGGTTCCAATCATAAATCGCTGGCCTTCCCTAACGTTCTTGACCAGCTTCACGGGATTACACTCCCGAGCGACCGCGCCAAATTTTATAACAAGGAGACGCCATGACTACGACTTCGACTGTCCAGAAACCTAAGCGCTTTGTTAAGACGGGACCCCTCGTCGGGGGCTATGTGCTCTCGCAGCTCAAGCCTTTGCACCCGTTACTGCCTGACAAAGTCCGTTACAACCTACCTCTCTCCTGGAACTGGAAGATGATGTCCACCTTCCTCGGAAGCCAGCGACGCAACGTTTACATCGATGTTCACACCAAGCTCGATTCCCCGGCGTCTTATCAACCCGCCGTCAAAACTGATGCGCGTTGGGCCATGCCGGAGGAGGAAATCCGCGGTTTCTGGGACCGCGGTTTTGCGGGGCCCTTCAAGCTCCTGGAACGGGAAGAGATGCTCGCCTGGGCACCCCGCATGTGGAAACTCTGGGAGACGGACTCTCGCACTTACCCGCCGAACTCCTACACTTACGTCGGGTCCACCACAAAGGGTACAGATGGCACTGAGATGAGCAACGACACGTACGCCCGCAAAGGCCTCAACGCCCGCGACAAGCACCTTGAAGACGACGAATTGATGTCGCTCTACGCGCACCCCGCGATTGTGGAACGCATGGCGCAGCTCCTGGGTCCCGATTTGTTGCTTTGGCGCAGCCAGTTCTTCCCGAAGTATCCTGGCATGGGCGGCACGGGATGGCACCAGGCCACCTCTTACCTCAACGAGACGTTCCGCACTGCAACGCTGAAGCCCCGGAACCTTCGCAAACTCTTCCAGCTCACTGCCTGGATCGCCATCACCGATTCCACGGTCAAAAACGGCTGCATGCGCTTCATCCCCGGTACCCATCGCGAACTCCTACCCATGGAGGTGGAGGACTATGATCCCGCCAAACACGCGGGAAACAAGCACGACCGCTTCGGCACCAAGGTCATGCGTCCCGCCCTCGGCGAACTCGAGAAGCGCGCCGTGAACTTCGAGATGAAGGCCGGCGAGTTCGTCATCTTTTCCGAGCGTACGATGCACGGTGCATTGCCGAACACAACCAAAGATGATGCGCGCCTCGCTATGTCGGCCCGCTACATCGTACCCGACGTTGAGATCCATAACCCCTGGGTGCTCGGCGAAGGCGGCTTGTCCATCGTGTATCTGCAGATCCAGAAGCTCAATCTCGATCGCTGGAAGATCGTTCAGCTCCGGGGCGACAGGAAGGGCCCTATGGCCCAGCGTGTGATCCCGCTGTCCGAGGGAGCGTGCCGCTGGCAGCACGGCAAGGCTGCGTGAGACGCTCCGCTTGCCCTATTCGAAGCCGGGTAGGGCGCGATAACGTTCCAAGGTTGATAACGCTATGCGAAGGCTGTTTGCTGTGTGTGGCGCTGCTGTACTTCATCGTTCAGTGGCTTCTCAGCGCGGTGCACAAGAGTCGGTTGCAGGTGATAACCCAGGCAGGCGGCGAGTTGGATGGCCCCTGGTCCACCGGTACGTTAAGGTCGAGAAGACCTTAAGCGGCAGAACCATAGACGTGACGTTCCATTATGTCGAGTTGCCTGCCCCAGGGCGCGAATGCATCGTTTTCCTGCACGGCTTTATGGATACGTGGCGGCTGTGGCGCCACCAGATCGCGCGGGAGATCGCTACGATTTTCCTCTCGCGCTGGGTGTTTCCGCGAATCGGGCGGCAGGCCTTTGCCGCGCTGCGCTGCAATCAGCGCCAGCACGTACCCGCCGCGAACTGACTCGCGGTAGCCGATGATGCAAGCTGAACTTCAAGCGCACTGAAAGAATCGCGTATAGTCATGTTGACGGCTGCTGAGACGCTGATGCGAACACGCACGAATGGCAAAGCGGCGCTTCCGCCGGGCCCGCGCGGTAACTTCCTTTTGGGCAATCTGCCCATGCTGGGCGGCAACGCTCTCGCCACCCTTGAGGGATGGGCCCGCGAATTCGGCGACATCTTCAGCTATCGAGCCGTCAACCTTCGCGTTTGCTATGTCACCCACCCCGATTTCATTGAGGACGTGCTGGTAACGCGCAATCAGAACTTCATCAAAGGCGTGGGAATGCGCCTGAATCCACGCTTCTTTGGCCAGGGACTGCTGACCAGCGAGGGCGAACTGTGGCGGCGCCAGCGGCGCCTGATGCAGCCGGCGTTTCACCGCCGGCAGATTGGCCGCTACGGGCAAGCGATGGTAAAGTGCACCCAGAAAATGCTTGCGCGCTGGCAGGCTGGGGAGGTTCTCGACCTGCACTCGGAGATAGATCATCTCACCGTCGAGATTGTCGCCCGCGTCCTATTTAACCTTGACCTTACCAACCAGATCGAGCGGCTCGAAGCGACAGCCCGCGCCCTTCATGCACGTGTCGCGCGCGGCCCAGCGTTAGTGTACGCCATGCGATATCTGCCGACGCCGATTAACGTGCGCTACGTGTGGACGGTGAGCCGTTTGGAGAAGGCCATCTACCAAATCATTCGCGAGCGCCAGAAATCCGGCCGCTCGGGCGATGACCTGCTTTCGGTGCTCCTTCAGGCGCGCGACGAAAACGGCGAGGCGATGTGCGAACGCCAGGTGCGAGATGAACTGATGACCCTGATCGGCGCCGGCAACGATACCACGACCCTCACGCTCTGCTACACCTGGTACCTGCTGGCGCAGCATCCTCAGACCGAAGCGCGGCTCCTGGCTGAGATCGACGAGGTATTGGGTGGCCGTCCGCCCGAAGTCGAAGACCTCCCGCGCCTCTCTTACACCGCAAAAGTTATCAAGGAGTCCATCCGCCTTTATCCGCCCATCTGGGCGTTTGTGCGCGAGGCGATCGAAGCTTTTGACGTCGGTGGCTACCGCCTGCCTGCCCGAACGAATTTTGTTCTGCCACAGTGGATCGTACACCGCGATCCGCGCTTCTTCGAACAACCGCTTGAGTTCCGCCCCGAACGCTGGACGGAGGAATTCGAGCGCGAACTTCCGAAGTTCGCTTACTTCCCCTTCGGAGGCGGACAGAGAACCTGCATCGGAGCATCACTCGCAACAATGCAAATTAGCCTGATGCTCGTCACCATGGCGCAGCGGTTCCGTTGCCGGCTGGCGCCGGGATTTGAGCTGAAGCTCCGTCCCACCATCACCCTTCAGCCCCAAAATGGAGTTTCCGTTGCCATCGAGAAGCGTTAGCAGGCCCCCATCGCCATCAGCGCCGGTGGACTAAGTACGGCACGAACCCGCTAACCAAAGTCTGGAGCCGGTAGACGGAAGTCGTCGCAGTGATGTAGAGCGTGCCGTAATCCCGATCGCCCCAGGCCAGATTGGCAGGCTGCTCCGGCAGGACAATCGTGCCCAGGTGGTGGCCTTGCGCATCCCAAACCCAGATACCGAGCGGCCCTACAACAAAGAGGTTGCCGCTTCGATCCACTCTCATGCCGCCCGGCACGCCTTCGTTCGGGCCACCGGGTTCTTCGCCGAAGATTCGTCCGTTGGTTAGCGTTCCGCCGCTGGTGAAATCGTATACGCGGATGTTCCGCTGCTCGCTGTCATCCACATAGAACTTGTGGCCGTCGGGTGAAAAGGCGAGCCCGTTCGGTTGAGACAGATCCTTGGTGAGCAGGCGAACGCGGCCAGCCGCGTCCAGACGGTAGACACCCTGAAAGGGAATTTCCTGCTTCTCGCCCTTCACTAAATCGAGAGTCGGATCGGTGAAGTAAATCGCCCCATCAGGACCCAGCACAACGTCATTAGGGCTGTTGAACCTCTTTCCCTCGAACCGGCCGGCCAGCACTTTGTATTGGCCGTCCGGACTTACAGCGATGATGGCGCGCAGCACGCTGGCGCAGTCCAAGAGGCGTTGCCGCCGGTCAAAAGTGTTGCCATCCGGGTCGCCAAGAGAAATCAGAGTTTCCTTGCGGCCGTCCGGGTACACACGAAAGATCTTATTCAGAGTTTCATCGCTGACGTAGAGAAAACCAGACGGGTTCCAGACGGGTCCTTCGGTGAAGCCAAAGCCAGCGGCCATGGTCGCCAGCTTCGCATCTCGAGAGACAAGACTCCAGAACTTCGGCGACAAGGCCCGGAGTTCAAACTGACGCTTGGCGGGCGGCGCCTCCTGCCTACCGCGCAACGAGCTCACAACGAGAACCGTGAAGAGCAATGCCGCGCAAAGCATAAGGATTCGAATTCGAAAGGTCATTCTGATCACCTCAAGAGTGCTCTGTCTTCGGCGGCTACGCGCACCGCCAAGCCGCTTCAACCTGACGCGGCCTTTGGCCGCAACCAAACCGAAGGCCGCGGCGCTCTCTGTGTCTAGAAGCCTCTCAACACGGAGTTCACGGAGACTCTGGGGCCTCAGTGTTGAAGGCTTTTGGCCACAGAGGGCACGGAGGGTTGCGAGCTGCATTCAAGCACAAGACGAAAATCTTCGCGGCCCGAGAAGAAAGTGGACGTTAGTAACACAAAGACGCTAAGTCACGAAGAAAGCACGAATCAGCCGCCAGCGATCTACTCAGTCTCGTCAATTCTTTCCCTCCGTTCCTTTGTGTCTTGGCGCCTTGGTGTTATCGTGTTCCGTGTTCGGAGTTGTTCAGTTCGGAGGCGCCGGTCTGGACTGACAGTTCCTGGATCGGACTCTGACACCAAACTAAGAAGAGTACATTTCAATGAGACGGCAAACAATGACGAAGCAACAGAAGCGCGCCGTATGCATTCTATTAGGGGTGATGTCCGCAATGGACGCAACATCGCGAGCGCAGCAGCCTCATTACGGTCTGCTGCTGAAGGGCGGGAGAGTAATCGATCCAGCCAATCAGATTGATCGGATTACGGACGTTGCGCTTACCGACGGCAAGATCGCGGCGGTCAGAGACGACATCCCCGAGGGCCAGGCCGTGAAAGTTGTCGATGTGCGCGGCCTTATCGTGACGCCCGGCCTCGTTGATATCCATGTTCACATCGGCCACGGCGGCGCTCCCCTCAACTGGTTCGCGCCCGAAGGGCGGTCTCACCTGGCGCCGCTGGGAATCCCCGCTGACATGATGCTCACCTCCGGCGTCACCACCGTAGTGGACGCCGGCAGCGCCGGAGCCGATACCTTCCTGCAGGAAAAACAGGAGGTGATCGATACTTCCAAAATCCGAGTTCTGGCCTTTCTGAACATTGTCGCTGATGGGATGAACGGGGACTTGGAGCAGACCGTGGATCAAATGAACCCGCAGCTTTGCGCGGATACCATCAAGAAATATGCCGGCATCGTCGTCGGCGTAAAGACGGCACACTATTGGACCGCTAAGCCGTGGGACGCCGAGCACACACCTTGGGCCGCGGTGGACGCAGCGGAGGAATGTGGACGCAAAGCCAATGTACCCGTAATGTTCGACTTCTGGCCCCGGCCGCCCGAGCGCTCTTACGACGAATTGATTTTGCACAAGATGCGGCCCGGCGACATTCATACGCACGTGTTCGCCCAACAATTCCCGACTATTCTCCCTGACGGCAAGCTGAATCCGATCATGAAAGAAGCGCGCCAGCGTGGAGTTATCTTCGACGTCGGCCACGGCGCCGGAAGCTTCTGGTTCCGCAACGCGGTGCCCGCCGTTCAACAGGGATTCCTGCCCGATTCCATCTCCACGGACCTCCACGAGCACAGCATGCTGAACTCGGCAATCAGCATGACCAACGTGATGTCCAAGTTTCTGGCCATGGGAGTTTCCATTGAGGACGTCATCCGACGCTCGACGGTGAATCCAGCCCGCGAGATTCATCGCCCTGAGTTGGGAACGCTGTCCGTAGGCGCTGAGGCGGACGTGGCTGTCTTTCAGTTCTTAGAGGGACGGTTCACCTACGGTGACAATGGAAACGCCCGCCTGGACGGCAATGCGAAACTTGAGCCCTTGATGACGATTCGCGCCGGTCACATCGTCTACGACCCCACCGGTCTCTCGATGGTGGAGTGGCACAAGGCGCGCAAGCAGTATTTCGTATCGCCGAAGCTGAGCACGGACCCACCTTCGGCAGCGGACGATGTTCCCAGGTATTGAATGCAGCGCCGGCCAAGCCCAGATCGGGGCTTTCTTGGGTAGCATCATGCCAGGAACAGTTGGCAGTGGATACGATTATGCTCCTCAGGCATTTTGTCCGCTTCCGTATCTCTGGTCGCCTTGACGACGATCATGAATCGCATTTCATTCCTCCTTCTGGCCTCGCATCTGAAGCCGTGAGGGTAGCCGGTGGTGGCCGGCTCGCTTCAGGCTCCACTTAGACATCGAACGAGAACCACCGAAATCGACAGGCCGTTTTCGCCCCAGGTCAGCAGCGATTAGCGCCTTCTTAACCAATGAACCGACCACTGGATGGGGATAGGGGGAGCGTGAGGTGGTATTTCGTTGCCTGTGAACGCAGGTAGTCAGCTAATTCTGCGTTGCTGGAAGCAGACCCTTATCTCGTAGAACCTCATTTCCCGGAAAAGGGTCACCACTTTCCTTCCTTTTCTGAAAGTAACTCAAACATACTCTAAGCCTCGCGGCTCTGGATTCATACTCCTGAAGCTGTCTGGCACTTTCCTCGATCACTAAATCCCAATTCGGCATTAAGTTCACATCATGTGATTTTTTACTTGACATCGTTTGATTGCCTCCTTATATTCTTAGTGTGAAAGGATATGGGCAATATGAATTACCCGCCTGTGGATAACCCGCTGGGAAAACTCGGCGATGAGTACAACCTTCGGGACACTCTCGAAAAGGCTCAGGATGAGCTTATCGAGTTGATTCGAGAACGAGAGCGGATTGAATGGCGCATAACCAAACTTCAAAGTGACATTGTTCATCTGTCCGCCCTCTGTGGAGTCGAGATCGAAGACCCGATGACTCAATTGGGCCTCACCGACGCGGTACGCTGGATTATAGCCAGCAACACCCATACCCTGTCGGGTGCCCTCTCGGGTAGACCAATGTGCCCGATGGCGACTGCCGAAATAGTAGAAACCCTGAAAAAGGAATATCCAAACGCCTCCAATTACAAAAACCTCAACGCCAATGTGCAAACCATCCTCAAGCGTCTGGTTAAATCTGGGGTGGTTAGAATTGATACTTACGGAACCGACGAAACCATGCGCTACAGGTGGATTGGTAGTACCATGCCGCCGATTCCGCCACCCCCAGGTTGGGTTGAGGAAAGAATGAACAAGAAATTCGGCGGACCTCCGCTCGCATCTATCGGAGACGCTCTCAACAAGCTGGTATTGGACCAAAAAGTTGAGGAGAAGAAGTGAAAAGATTGTGCCCCCGTAGCTCAGTCTGGATAGAGCGCCCGACTCGAAGCGGAGAGGACGCCAGTTCAAATCTGGCCGGGGGCACGCCCAAATAATAACACCCTGCCGGTGGTTCCACCCATCGGCAGGGTAAAACCCAAGCGATTGCTCGCATGAGCCTAGACAACTCCATTGTGAGCCAATCGCCA
>JASHYZ010000296.1 GCA_030042795.1 Terriglobia bacterium
TGCTTCCGCACATGCAGGATGCAGCGGCCGAGAAGGTGCAAGCTTTGCTGATTCCGTGAAGCAGCGCACTCGCCTTGATTGTTGGGCGACGGCAACCAGAGATTGTGTGAGCCCGAGTCTGGCAGCGAGTTGTCTCGGCGGAGTAAAGGGATTCTTGGGGAGCCGCTCCAGGCGTTCCACCGCTCGTCCAGCGTTCGCAAGTGGTATGGTTTGAGCGGGTCTGGGCCCGCTGTCAAAGCGAAGCACCTTGAATGGCGCTCACCAGCGATCCGGGCACTTCGGTGCTCAAAGCGATCCGTAGCACATTCCCCAGACCCGCTCATCGACACCCCGAGATGGGAACGCGGTGATGCCATTTGTCTTGACCATCAGCGAACGCGGAAGCTCTTAGGCTGGTCGGGACCTCTGTAAAAGAGTTGTCCTTCGCGTATGATGGAGTGTGCGAAGGACATTAGCGGTCTTCCACTTGGCCGAGTTCAGTCGATTCATGTAGGTTCTTATTTCGGGGCGAAGATGTCGATCTACGAGCGAGGGGACTACGTCAAGGTCGAGTTTCCCGACCAGACCACTGGCATCGCGGAGTGGATGTGGGTCCGTGTCGAAGCCTGCGATGACAAGAAGAAAATCCTCATCGGAAGGCTCGACAACGAACCGTTGAACGGCTATGAGGGGAAGATCAGGCTAGGGTCGCAACTGGCGGTCAGCTACGCACAGATTCGAGAGCATCGCAAGCCCACCGAATTCACCAAGCAGTGACCTCGGACTCCACCGTCGCATGTAGGCCACGCCTGCAAGTCGGGTACTTCGGTCGTACCGCCACGGACTTCAGCGTCTTGAGCTAACAGGGGAACGAAAGTATGCGAAAGAGAAGCGGCAGTGAAGCCAAGACATGGGAGTCTCTCAAGTCCGCAGCGAGAATCGGGCAGACACTGACTTACAACGATGGTCGTCCAGGCCACACGGATCAGAAGGCCGTGGTGCTGAACATCCTCTCCAACTGTTTCGTTGTTCAGTTTGAGGATCGTGCCAGCACCACGACGATTAGGTGGGATGACGCAGGGTGGATGCGGTATATTACGTTTGACGAATGACCCACGCACGTCATGCTTCCGGGCTTTTCGAATACAACGACCCGGCACGTTCTCGTGACTCTTGTGCAAGAATGCTTACTCGCCATGAGGCAGGATCACGACTTTACTGTGCGCTACGTGTTGGCAGCGAAGATGGGAGAGGCCCGTAGATGAGCCCAAGATGCTTGGACTGCTGCTCGATTAACATCTGATGATCAACCTTTAGTCCGCGGGCGTGCGGCACAGAGGCTGGGTCAAGCTGGTTCTGATGTATTCAAAGCCGTGGGGCGTCTGCTTGATCAGACGCGTGGTGACGAGGCAATCGTACGCATGCGTGCGACAGAGGCACTCACGCGGCACATAAGCCGTGTCGGGTCCACACCCTTGTGTGGCCTTCTGGCAGGGATTACGATGGCCGACGCTAACTGACTAGTTAGAGAGGCTACTGTGGAAGCGCTGGCGCGTGTAAGCTCTGGGCCCTTTGTTCGCGAATCGCTGCTTGAGGCAACGCAGGATAAGCAATCCGCTGTACGAGCCGGTGCGGCCATGGCGCTGTCACCCGCAAGCTCAGAACCTAGCGTTCGGGAGCGGCTGATCGAACTGACAAGGGATAAAGATGCTGTGGTAAGGTTCGTTGCTGAAATGACAGTAGCGGGCGAAGCGCCGTCATTGCAACTCATCTTGCCGAAAGGTCAGGAGACTACGGGGGGCACGAGGCCTGGGTAACGGCACCGCAATGGAAGAGGTTAGAACTAACCTCCCTGTAGCGCTGCTCATTGACTCAAACACGATAAAAGAGATTATCGTGTGAAAAAGGAACACGGCGGGGGCAGTGAATCTGATTCCCTTATCGGAAAGGGACCGTTAACTCCAGCGGAATTCAGCAGGCTCTCCGAGTAGCAAAACCAAAAGTACCGACCAAGTCCCTCTCACCCGGACCATCCTTGTCTTTTTGTCGATGGTTCAGATCCCATTGGTACTCCAAAGGCCATCCGCCGCTTGATTGACGAGCGCATCTACGGAGCCGTCCCCCAGACGCACCGCCTGCAATTTTCGCAGAGCGTCCAGCGTGCGGGTTTCATTCCACATATTGAGCCCGTAAATTCGGATGCCATTAAGAGCCTCGGCGAGCCGGGCAGGAGTGGCCGGGCCTGTTTCTTTGAGCGTCATCAGAACGTGATAGCTCTCTTCATCCAGTTGCGCACTCTTCTTCTTGAGCCGGTCCGCGAGGGCCACGGCCGCAAAAAGCAAGGTGACTGCCAAGACGGCGGGAGCGGCGGTCGCCACGGCAGCGTAGGTGGTTATCGCGATAGCCGCCGACGCCAAGCCTTCCACCAGCTTAAGGTGGTCGTTCCGTATGGCCCAGTGCGACCATCCAAGCTGGCCGCCGTAAAACTTACCGCCGCGCGTGATGACGATCTCCAGGAAGGCGTTGGCCCGCTTACTCAACTCGGGCTTGAGTTCAGCTGGAATATCGGACGATGACTCGATAAGTGACCGGACTTCGGCGAGGCATTTTGCCTGCTCTTCCGGCGTTGCCCCCGGATAGGGGTCTTCCATGATGTCCATCGGGCGTCCCTCGCGCGATCCTATCTCGTCGAAGAATATTCCAAACTATCACGGAATGGAGCGCCGGCAGGAAGCCGGTAACTGGCAGTAGGAGGGCAGGGACCCCAAGCGGACGATCTACAATGCTCGTCAGGATAGAAAAGCGAGGTGCGCGTACGGAACAATTATGGCGGCACTTCACCCCGCAGCCGGGTGGGTGTGCGCCTCTTGACAAGCCCTCATGCGCTGGCCACAGTGGCCGGGTCATGGCCAAGGCAAAGACAGAATCTCTGATTCCAATCGAGCGGGTTGCCAGCCGGATTTACCTCTTCCGGGGCAGGAAGGTCATATTCGACTCCGACCTCGCGGAGCTTTACGCTGTTGAGACAAAGGCACTAAACCAGGCGGTAAGCCGCAATTTAATTTAGAACGGTTTCACGGCGATTGCATGTTCCATTTGGAACGCGAAGAAATCGAAGGCATCAACCGGTCACAGATTGTGACCGGTTCATATACTCATCGCATTCTCCGCGCGCGACGACAGCGACGTTGCTGCTGGATTCGAGCGTGGCCATCGAGTCCGTCCAGGAACTCCTCGACCACAAGCACATCACCATGACGCAGATTTATGACAAGCGGCAGCGCACCGTGCGCGATTCGGCGTCCCACAAGGTGCCGATTTGAGAAACGCCCGAGGAGGGCGGCTTTAACGCGCCGGAAGGAGCGCGGTTGTACTTGATGGAGTCAATCGTAATTCCTCATTTAGGGTGGAGATGATGACCTCGAACGTCAAAGACTGCAACGAGGCCCGAACTGACAAGGGGGCGACACCCCCCGCCGCATCAGGTCTTCGCAGTTCCTCCGAATGGCTTGGCGTAGGTCTTGAACATCCTCTGCAATGAGCTCGCCGTGGTTCCAGCCGTGGATTTACCCTTGATATTGTTGATGACACCACTATGGTACCATTATGAATCTGGAGCGTGAAGCGCCATGAGTAGACGCAAGCAGACAGAACCGCGCGTGCCAGTCACTATTCGTTTGCCTGAAAAAGTTGTGCGGGAGATCGACGAAGACCTTGGACAACGTCCTGTGCCGGTCTCTCGCAACAATTGGTTGCTCGAAGCAGCAATCGAGAAGCTGCGGCGAAACGGCTCGAAGGGGGTGCGCCATGGCGCGGAGTGATTTACTCATCGCTCTGGTGAAAGCTGGCAGCGTTGGGGATAGACGCGCAGCACGCGATGCTGCCGAGGCGCTCATCGCCGACGAACGAAAGAAGCAGCACACTATATTGGCAGAGCGCCTGACCAAGGCAATTCAACTCAACGGTAATGGTGCGCGCTCCATTCCACCATCCGGCGACCCGAACAACCGGGGGCGAGACTTTCTAGCAGAACTGACGCCACGTCGTCGATTAGAAGACCTTGTGCTGTCCGCCGTTTGTCGACAAGGAGTGGAGCAACTCGTTGACGAGCAACATCGGGCGAGTTTGCTGCGTGCTCACGGACTCGACCCTCGTCATCGTATTTTGTTGGTGGGACCACCGGGGAACGGAAAGACTTCACTCGCCGAAGCAATAGCGGAAGCTCTCGCCCTTCCCTTCTTAGTGGTTCGATATGAGGCAATGATCGGGAGCTACCTCGGGGAGACAGCGGGGCGACTAAAGCGCGTTTTCGACTATGTGCGAACCACCCCTTGTGTCCTTTTCTTCGACGAATTTGACGCTATCGGTAAGGAGAGGGGGGATATTCATGAAACCGGCGAAATAAAGCGCGTGGTCACGTCGCTGCTGATGCAGGTAGATGATGTCCCGAGCTATGCAATCATCATTGCTGCTACAAATCATGCCGAGTTGCTGGACCGCGCAGTATGGAGGCGGTTTCAGTTACGGCTTGCCCTTCCTGCGCCGACTGAGAAGGAGCTAACAGAATACTTCGCACTGTTTCTTGAATCTTTTGAAGATAAGCCAGCAATCCCTGCGGGTACTCTCGCGAAGCGGCTGGGCCGAATCAGTTACGCCGAAGCGGAGGAATTCGTTTTGGACGTGCGTCGCCGGGCGGTTCTTACCCTGAAACAGGAGCCGTTGAGAGCGATTATCGAAGGGCAACTACAGCTTTGGGAGCAGCGTACATGCCCTCCCGGGATAAACGACATGGAGGTCCCGGATGGCGAAGTTTCCGCTTCTGGCGTTGCCTCAACCGAATAAGCACGCCGCGAGATCGGTGGGCAGAGTTCAAGAGACCGTTCCCGGACTCCCCTACGCCCGACAGCGTGTTCGACTTGGACCTAAATTCGAGCGGCTGTCTGAAACCCTGCCTGACCCACAAGCGCTTGCCGATCTGCGGGATGATCCGACGGCTATCGTCCCAGAGCGAGCACTTGTCTTCGAGGTCGCTGGCACCCTGGCAGACTTTTACAGGGCTATGCGAAGCATCAATCTCGAGTTCCTGGGGGAAGAAGAGGCCGATTTCGATGCGGATGCCGATTTCGGAGTTACAAACAGACCTGGCGAGAGAGTTCCTGTCCGCCTTTATTTCACGATCCCTGACGAACGTGCGCTACGAGAGCTTGTGGGTCTCTGGCAACTTTTCCAGCAGGGCGAGGAGCTAGGATATGGGCGTGCTGCCTGGAAGCAGGTATTCTCGCATCTCAAGGACATCCGTCCATGGGGAGCCCGGGACCGGTTGACGACGGAGGTGTTGGAGGATTGGAGAGCACGGATTGCGACGGCATCGGATCAGCCGGTCCATTTCGAGGTTGAATTCTGGTTTCGCGACCAGGAAATGCGGCGTCAGCGGGTAGAGCAGTCATTTCGCGAGGCCCTTGACCGTATGGGCGGTCAGGTAATCGACAGCACTCAAATCAATCCGATTCGTTATCACGCAGTTCTGGCGGAAGTTCCGACGACCGTGATTGGTGAAGCGCTCGCGCATCCGAACATTGGTCTTGCTGCTCTCGACGACGTAATGGTGTTGCGGCCTCAATCGGTTGTTGGTGAACCCCTAG
>JASHYZ010000297.1 GCA_030042795.1 Terriglobia bacterium
CGACCGCTGGGATTGCGGCCGGGCTTCAGCTATGACAATATTAGCGAGCTTCTGGATCAGTTGGATCAGATCGAAGGGAAGTGTTGATCCTGATCGACGCGAACCTCTTGCTTTACGCATTTGACTTGTCTTCACCGCACCACCAAGCTGCCCGCCGCTGGTTGACTGCTACCCTTTCCAGTCCGGAGCCTGTGGCCCTGGCCTGGGCCACCATCCTCGCTTTTCTTCGCCTCGGCACCGAGCCACGTTTGCTGCGCCGTCCGCTCACAACCGCCGAAGCGTCGGCGATTGTCTCAGAATGGCTAGAGCGTCCCAACGTGACCGTTCTCGCGCCGGGAGAAAGGCACTGGGCCCTCCTCAACAGACTTCTTGCTGAAGGACAGGTGAAGGGCGCATTAGTCACAGACGCCCACCTGGCCGCTCTGGCTATCGAACACGGTGCCACGGTCGCGACGGTTGACAGGGACTTTGCGCGTTTCCCCGGGCTGCGGTTCTTCAATCCGCTGCTCACAGGGTCTAACGGCCGATAGACTGCGAGTCCCACCGGTGACAAGGCTTCATTCATATCTTAGTGCTACCATCGGATCGACCTTAGTCGCGCGACGAGCTGGAATATAGGTTGCCAGCAGCGCAACTGCGCCCAGCAGCAAAGCGACACCCGCAAAGGTCAAGGGATCGGCGGCGTTCACACCAAAGAGCAGCGACTGCATAGTACGCGTGAGAGCAAATGCCCCAGCTAGTCCAACGACAACACCCACCAGGACTGTTACGCCAGCGCGGCCGAGCACGAGTCCTAGCACGTTCCGGGGTACTGCGCCCAGGGCCATGCGAACGCCAATCTCGCGGGTCCGCCGCGTCACCCAATAGGAAATGACCCCGTAAATCCCGATTGCCGCCAGCACGAGTGCGGTACCCGCGAAAACACTGACCAACGTCAGATTGAACCGGCGCGTCTCAAGCGACGCCGAGAATACGTCTTGGAAGGTCTGGAAGTGCGGCGCGACGTCGGGCGCAAGGTCATGCACGATACGGCGGGCGTCGGCCAGCAATGCAGCGGGCGGTGTCGTGGTGCGCATCACCACGGTGAAATCACGGCCGCCGCGCAGCCGCTGGCGATAGTCCACGTACACCGTGGGTTCAGGCGGTTTTTCCAGGCTCCGGTAGCGCACGTCCCCCACCACACCCACTATCGTAAGCAGCCGCAAGTCGCCATCCATGTTGCCAAAGTCGATCGTTCGGCCCAACGGATTCTGATTCGGCCAGGTGGCGCGAGCCAGCGACTGGCTGATGACGGCCACGTGAGGCGTATCGGCAGTGTCGCGTTCGTCAAACAAGCGCCCGCTCAGGAGGGGAATAGCCAGCACCTTGAAGTATCCCAGGCTGGCCACGCAATAATCGGCTTGGCCGCCCGGGGTGGTATCCATCAGGTGCTCCCAGCGCTCGTCATCTTCCGGTTTAGCCAAGTCGAACTGAGGCTGCCGGTCAAGCAGCAGGAACTTGCCATCGCGACAGTCGCCAGCTTCTCCCAAAGGCAGGTTATCAACTCCACCGACTTGCTCGACGCCGGGCAGAGAGCGTAGGCGGTCAAAGAGGGCCGTCATGAAGCGACCTGGCTGGGTATCCTTGGCGACGAGAGACGCAGACAAGCTGGCGTCAGACTGTGGCACCTCGAGTTCCATGGTAAGGATATTGGACGTGCGAAAGCCGGGATCGACAGAGAGCACCCGCAGTAAACTGCGTCCTAAGAGACCGGCACCCGCGAGCAACACCAGCGTCACTGCTAACTGCGCGCACACAAGGAGACGAGCGAGCCGTTGCGAAGCGAGCGACCCGGAGGCTCCGCGGCTCCCTTCAGCGAGCGCCGCTTGGGGATCGGCCGCGGTGGAGCGCAGTGCCGTTGCGGCGCCCAAGCCGACGGCCACCAACAGCGCGAGACCCAGCGCGAAGGCGAGCACCGGCAGGTTCACCGAGATACCATCGAGCCGGGGCAGATTGGGCGGGGCCAGAGCGAGCAGAGCGTCAACTCCCCAGAGCGCCAGAACTACGCCCAGCGCGCCGCCAGCGAGCGAGAGCAATAGTGATTCCGCCAGGAACTGGCGCACCAGACGGCCGCGACCCGCGCCCAGAGCCGCGCGCACCGCAAGCTCGTGCTCACGCTCCGTCGCGCGCGCCAACATCAAATTGGCGACGTTCGCGCAGCCCACGAGCAGCAGAAAACCGACGGCGGCCAGCAGGATTAACAAGGCCGGGCGGACGCTCGCGGTCAGCGCGGTCTGCAGAGGCATGACGCTGACGTCCGTCATGTCGAACTCGGGTTTGTATTGCTGATAGAGACGGTGCGCCAGCAGCGACATGTCGCCACGCGCTTGCACCAGGTTTACGCCGTCCCGCAAGCGGCCGATCACGATGGACCAATTGTGAGCCGTGCGGCTTTGGCTTTGCTCCCCGAAGAGTTCCGCCGGAAACCAGACGTCGGTATGATCCGGATAGCTGAAACCGGGCGGCAACACGCCAACGACGGAAAAACTGTAGTTTTCGGCCTTGAGCTTGAACGACGAGAGATCAGGCGAGCCACCCAGGTGCTGCCGCCAGTAACCGTAGCTGACCAGTGCTGCGGGCGTTCCGCCCTCGTGCAGCTCGTCGGGCGAGAAACCGCGGCCCAGGATGGGCGCGACTCCCATAACTCGCAGGAAATCGCGCGAAAAAATGGCCCCGCCCACCCGCGCCGGGCCGGAGCCACCCGAAACCGTGACTTCGTCGCCCCAGCCCGATGCCATAGCCGCCAAAGTGTGATTCTCAGCCCTCAAGTCGCGGAAGTTTGGATCGGTAAAAGCCATCAGGTGGCCATCCGCGGCCACTTCCCTGATGCTCATGATCTGATCGGGCTTGGGATAGGGCAAGCTGCGCAGTAAGACCCCGTAAACCACACTGAAGATAGCGGTGGTTGCACCAATGGCGAGGCCCAGCGTCATCACCATCACGACTGACACGCTCGGGCTCCGGGCGAGCATCCGAAAGCCGTATCGAAGGTCCAGGAGTAGATCTTTCATGAGACACCTCCCGCAACGAGCTTTCAGCCTTTAGCCGTCAGCGCTCAGCAATCTGGAGCGCCTCGTAGCTAAGCTAATGGCTGACCGCTGAGGGCTGACGGCTGCGTTCTAGTTGGCCCCGGCAGTTGCTGCCATCTCGGCCTCACTCTCTTCCACCACCCGACCGTCAAACAGATTCACCGTGCGCTGGGCGTAGCGCGCAAAGCGCGGATCGTGGGTGACCATGCAAATGGTGGCACCGGCGCGATGGAGATCACGCAGCAGTTCCATCACCGCGTCGCCGTTCTTCGAGTCCAGGTTGCCGGTAGGCTCGTCAGCGAGCAGGATGGAGGGCGACCCCACCAGGGCTCGCGCCACAGCCACGCGCTGCTGCTGGCCGCCGGAAAGCTGCGAGGGATAGTGCTTGATGCGATGCGACATCCCCACCCGCTCCAGGGCCTCCACCACGCGCTGCTTGCGCTCGGCGGACGGCATGCCCCGATAAGTTAGCGGCAGCTCCACGTTCTCGTAGACGTTGAGATCGCCGATGAGATTAAA
>JASHYZ010000030.1 GCA_030042795.1 Terriglobia bacterium
GAAGATGAGATGGGTCGGGAACTGGTGGAGAACTTCGCGCGGTTATTTGAGCCGCAGAGGGCAATTTCAACACCAAAACGTTAGGTGATAAGGTGGCTTCGCTGCAGCAGGCCTCAACCTAACCCAACCTTTGGCTGCAACAGGCCAAAATTCTCCGTGAGCTCCGTGCTGCTGAGTCTCTACAACCTGACGCGGCCCAAGGCCGCGCTGGGTTGATGGCTTTTGGGCGCAGAGAACATGGAGATGCCACGAGGCATGTTCATATACGGTTCCGAGCTTTAAGACGAATATCTTCGTAAGGCAACGAAGGGTACACATGGCAATTTGCCTGCGCTCCGGTTTTCGTGGTGTCTTGTGTCTTGGCGTTGATCTAACTCGGGCCTTTCTTAGCGGGGCCATTTGTGGGAACATGAGCGCTCCGGGCTAATCGGAGCTTGACGCGGCAGCGGGATGGCTGAAAGGCTGGTGGAGAGCGGCGTGGCATCAACCGGCATGATGACGGTAAAGGACGTGTTCGACCTCGTCCGCGGGGACTTGGCGAAAGTTGAGGAGGAGTTCGCCCGCCAGACCGTCTCCAGCGTGCAGCCTATCACCGAGATCGGCCAGTATCTCTATAACGGTGGGGGCAAGCGGCTGCGGCCGGCCCTGCTGCTGCTGGCGGCGAAGCTTTGTGGCTATGAGGGTCCGGCAGCGGTTCGTCTGGGCGCGGTGATGGAGATGATCCATACGGCCACGCTCGTGCATGACGACATCATCGACGAGGCTGAGACGCGCCGCGGGCGGCCGTCCACCAATTCCCGGTGGGGGAACCATCGCAGTCTGCTGGCGGGCGACTGGCTCTATATGCAGGCCTTCAACGTCGCCCTGGCGGAGCGCAATTTCCGAATCTTGGATCTGCTCATCGGCCTGACTCAAGTGATGGTGGAAGGTGAGATGGTGCAGCTCACGCTCCTGCGGCGCATGGACGTGAGCGAGGATGATTACTTTGACCTGATCTACCGCAAGACGGCCGCCTTGTTCGCCGCCTGTTTCCGCCTGGGCGGGCTGCTGGCAGGCAAAGATGAGGCCGTTGAGACCCACCTGAGCTCTTGCGGAACGAACCTGGGCTTGGCCTTTCAGTTGATTGATGATGTCCTGGATCTAGCGTCATCTGAGGAGCGTTTGGGTAAGCCGGTTGGCAGCGATTTGCGCGAAGGCAAAGTGACGTTGCCACTGATTCTGCTGCTGGCGCAATGCCGGCCGGAGGAACGGCTGAAGGTGGCGCACGTGTTGGAAGACAGCGGATTCCAGCGAGTCTCCTTGGCGGAGGTTCAGACGCTGGTCAAGCAATACGGCACGCTCGAAGGTGCGCGCACGCGGGCTCGCGACCTGGCACGGCGCGCCGAGCAGGAACTCGACAGCTTCCCGGATTCGCCGTACCGGGATGCATTACGGTCCCTGGCCGGATTCATCATCGAGCGTCAGTATTAGCCACGTCCTTCGAGGGATGCGCCCTGAAATCGAAATCAAGCTGGCCTTGCACAACCCTGGCGCAACGCTCCGCCGGCTTGCGGAGCTTGGTTTTCGGCCGGTCCAGCGGCGGTCTTTTGAACGAAACACGCTCTTCGATTTTCCCGACTCGCGATTGAGGAACGCAGATAGCCTCATGCGCCTGCGGCTAGAGGGCAGGCGCAGCCGGTTGACGTTCAAGGGGCCGCGCCTAAACAACGGACGTTTCAAGGAACGGCTCGAAATTGAGACTGAGGTACGGGACGGGCTGGAAGCGGGAAGGATCCTGCAGGCCCTCGGACTTCGCGACGCCTTCCGTTACGAGAAGTTCCGCACCGTTTACCGACGGCGCGGCGATTCTGACCATGCGGAAGTGGCGTATGACGAAACCCCCATAGGGACCTACCTTGAGCTCGAAGGTCCCAGGCGCTGGATTGACGAGGTGGCGCGCGCCCTCGGCTTTGGACGCCGTGAGTACATTACAGCAAGCTATGGCAGGCTTTATCTTGAGTGGTGCCAGGCGCAAGGCAAAGAACCCACGAACATGGTATTCGCGGCGGGTGGCAAAGCAGGCAAGGCACGGCGCGAGTGACTCTTGCCCGTGTTTGGGCTATACTGTGGCTGTGTTACAGTGTCTTGCCTGCCGGGTGTAGTGTGGACCAGGAGGCCACTTCGCGTAGGTGATCCCCGCACTTCCGTTTCGCAAGGCCGGGAGGTTTTGAATGGAAGGGTTGTTTCAACCGACCCATTTGCTATTGATCCTGCTGATCGTCCTGATTCTCTTCGGGCCGGGAAAGCTGCCCGATCTTGGAAGGGGGCTCGGCAAAGGCATCCGCGAGTTCAAGGACGCAATGAAGGGCGGCATGACCAACGAAGCGAGTAGTTCTACCACACAAGTGGTGAAGAAGTCGGACACGGCAGTTACGCCAGAGGCGGCAAAAGACGAAGAGGAAAAGGTCGCGCAAGCCAAAGGTTGACAGTAGGCGACCGGTGTGGCGGCCCGGCTGGCAAGCCTCCCAAGCAGTTGGGACTTCGAGAGGAAGCGGGAGGCGGTTGAGCGCCGTCTGGCGCCAGGAGGTTCGAATTATGGAAGGTTTATTGCGGCCCACCCATCTGCTGTTCATTTTGCTGATCGTCCTGATTATCTTCGGTCCCGGAAAGCTGCCTGACCTCGGCCGAGGCCTCGGAAAGGGCATTCGCGAATTTAAGGACGCCATCAAGGGCGGCGCAGAGCCTGACAACACCAAGAAGCCATGACCGGGGGGGCGTTCTCTCGTTCTGAGCGGAGCGAACAATCCCCTCATCAAGCCGTGAAAGGTCGAGGTTCTGCACTCCTCATCAAGCCTGGGGTTTTTCTGTTGTGCCCGGTGTTGCGATGTCCTCAAAATTAAGATTCCTCGGTAGCTCAATGGTAGAGCATTCGGCTGTTAACCGAAGGGTTCCAGGTTCGAGTCCTGGCCGAGGAGCCAATCCTTAAACCTGCCATTCCCTTACTCAAGTCAGGTGGAAGGCCGCCTGCGTGATCTGCGAGTTCACTTTGGGCGCACGCTCTATCGAATTCTCTCTATTACGGTGATGTGGAACGCACATTTGTGCTACTTCACGCCCTCGAAAGACGAACTTTGGCCCTCCCTGTAGAAGACGTCGCCATGGCAATGAAACGCATGGATATCGATCAGAAACGGAAAGGCAGAAAGCAATGAAGCGAGGCAGAGGTTACCAGCGTTTCAAGGAACGCGCACTGAGGAGGCCCGACGTTCGAGAGGCTTACGAGGAGGGCCTGGATGACTTGCGGATCGCCGTTCGGCTGGCCGAACTAAGGGCAACAATATATTTAACTAACCACGTAAAACGGCTTAGTCTTTCGGAGTCATTCCGAGATTTTCTCAATAGCCTTGTAATCTTCGCAATTCTCGTCGGCGCAATTGTGATTAATACACGTCTGATAGTGGAAAGTCATGTCTTTGAGGGTCTCCCGATTTACGTCAACCATAGCCATCCTTTCGCAGAATTCGGTGATGTGCAAACGCGTATTCCTAAATACGTCGTGATATGCGATCCATCCCCAAAAGTAGTAGGTGTAGCCAGTGGGGAGGGGTTGATATTGCTTCCCAATTTCAGGATTCAGGAGGTCGGCGAGGTTTTCGGGAAGCTCTTTTCCAAAGAGGTTCTCCTCGTCCGACTGAACTTCGCCGAACATTGTGGTGGCTTTTGGCCCCATGACATCGTGCCTGAGTGGCGGCTTATGGGCAAAAATGTCTTCGGTCGGTTCGCTAGGCAGTTTGTGCCCGTTGAACGCTATGGCCGTGATGTTTGCTGTGGTGGTTCCGGCATTCTCGCACGGAATTGTGAAGTTCCACATGTGATGGATGGAGCCGGTTCCTACCGCCTGCAATATTCCCTCTTTCCATTGAAATATATTGTGACAAGTTATGAAGGCCCGCTGTACAGAGGTGAGGGATTCACGATTGATCCGGTTGGACTCATCAAGCCTGCCGACCTGATCGTGCATGGCCTTACTCTGGGCTTTCATCTGCCCCAAAGTCTCATCGAAGGAAGCATTGCTGGACTGGAGAGCACAGGCAGCGATGTCGGCGGCATCTTTAGCGGCATTTGCGGCCTTGATCGCTGCACCAGCTTGCTGGCTGGCGTAATGGGTATAGCACCACGTAATGATGACCAATGCCACAGCACAAGCGGCCTCGATCCATACTGGAAAGTTCTTGAATTTTCGATAGCGGTTGTGCTTGCGTGCCTCACGTGTGGGCTCTTCGTCTTCGGAGGTGCTTACGAGGGACTTGGGTTCTGGCGGAGGGCTGCCTGCTGGATTTGTTCCGCTGGGTGCTTTTGGCTCGGACAAGTCTTCATTCATTCTGCCTTAACCCCCTGTAAATAGGTGGAAATGCGTCAAATAAAGTTCTTGACTAACCATCTGTTTTAAGGTAGTATCCTAACCATGAGAAACGAACAGGATACACCGAAAACGTTATTGGAAGCGGTGAAATATTACGCGGATTTCGAGCACTGCAAGGCCGTGATGATCTCAGTTCGGTGGCCCGATGGAATCGTGCGCTGTCCTATTTGCGATTCCGATCACGTCACGTACATGGCAAAGACGCGACGTTGGAAGTGCTATGGAAAGCACCCGCGTCCGCAGTTCACGCTCAAGGTCGGAACTATATTTGAGGATTCACCGATTCCGCTTGAGAAATGGCTTCCGGCTGTGTGGTTGCTGGCAGATTGCAAGAACGGTATCAGTTCCTATGAGCTTGGCCGTGCCCTTGGAGTTACGCAAAAGACCGCGTGGTTCATGCTCCATCGGATTCGAAAGGCCATGCAAGCTGGCACGTTCCTGAAGCTAGACGGTGAGGTGGAAGTCGATGAGACTTTCATCGGCGGCAAGGCTCGGAATATGCACGTCGCTCAGCGTCAGCGGCGCATTACTGGAACTGGCGGAACGGACAAAACCGCAGTCATGGGAATCGTGAAGCGTGGCGGAGAAGTTCGCGCGATGGTGGTTCCAGACCGCAAGAAGCAAACACTTCACGCTCACGTCGAGGATAACGTCCAGGCTGGTGCTGCGCTCTACAGCGACGATCTCCGCTCCTATGA
>JASHYZ010000298.1 GCA_030042795.1 Terriglobia bacterium
GGCATGACCGTCGCGCCCAGAATGCCGATCGCCAGGTACAACATGGAGGTGCTTTGCAATATCTCCCCATGAGGAATCAAGCCCGCCGCGGCTTCTCGCCACAACGGCTGGGCAAAAAAGATCTCGTACGTAAAGCAAACGCCGATGGTGCCGATCAGCGTGATTACCAGCGCTTCGACCCAGCGGAATCCGCGGCCCTGTAGCGTCAGCACCACCAGCACGTCCAGCCCGGTCAGCAGCACGCCCGCTAGCAACGGCAGTCCGAAAAGCAGCTTGAGCGCCACGGCGGAGCCCAGAACTTCGGCCAAATCGCAAGCCGCGATGGCCACTTCGCAGAGCACCCATAGCGCCACGCGCACCCTCGGCGAGTATTCCTCCCGGCACGCTTGGGCCAGGTCGCGGCCCGTAACAATGCCCAGCTTGGCTGACAGCGCTTGTAGGAACATGGCCAGCAAGCTGCTCAATAAAACCACGCTCAGCAGCGTATAACCGAACTTCGAGCCGCCCCCCAGGTCCGTGGCCCAGTTCCCCGGATCCATGTAGCCGACGGCGATCAGGAACCCCGGCCCCGAAAAGGCCATGATCTTCCGCCAGAACCCTGCTCCTTTGGGTACGGCGACTGTCCGATGCACTTCGCGCAAGGAAGGAACAGGCGGCACCGCTTCATAGGCTGGGGTGGACTTGTGGTTCATCACTCATAACCATGGCATAGCGCGAGGGAAGGGGCAAGGCTGGAGATCCCTGCCGATCGCGACCGGATGCGAAGCCCCCTGCGGCGTGCGCTGCTAACGTCTTTTCGCGCGTCAGTACACGATGTCAAGCTCGGAATCAAAGAAACGATGCTGCGGTCCCGCAAAGTGATCGAAATAAGGCGACGTCACATTGTTGTATACGTCGCGAGGGTTGAGGTGATTGGTCAAGTTGAAAACGGTAAGCGCTCCGCGCAGCCGGTGCTTCTTGACCCAGGGTAGCGGCAGAGTGAATTCTTTGCCGAGCTTGAGGTCGAGCGAAAAGAATTCAGGAAAACGCGCGCTGTCCGGCGTACCAACGTAGTTCTGGTACTCATCCACAAATGAATATGGGAACCCCGAATGCCAGTCGATCATCGGGCTGGCCTCGATGCCCCACACGTGGGTTTGAACTCGCCCCCAGGTGATGAGCCGGTTCGGAATGTCCGATGGCAGATTCGCATAAGCATCGGGCCGAATGACCGGCGCTTCGAACGGGACGTAGATCTGCACCAAGGTGTTCAAATTGCCGCGCGCCTGGCTGTTGACATAGGCCACGCTCCACTCCGAGTTGCTGTTGATTCGGACGTGCAGCATGGTCTGAAACTCCCGGTAGCTGGAGGTCCCTGTGGGCGATGCCACCAACGCGGCGCCGGATGGTAAACCGGTCAACGGATCAACGACGAACTCGTGTTGAGAGCGGCTGGAGAGCGCACTCACTCGCAGCGTGACGTTCGGTGATAGCTCGCGGTCCGCTTCCAGACTGTACGTCAAGTTGAAAGGCGTACGATCCGGGGCGCTTAAAGAAAGGTGCGGATCCTGTGGATTTTGCAGGTTCCCGTAGAAATTGGGAAACACCTCAGGCGGCCCCAAGGGCAATCCTTGAGTGTTGAAGACCGTCACTTCGCGGACCGGATTTCCGGTGAATCCTCCCACAAGCAAAGGAACGTGACTGTAAAACACGCCCATACCGGCTCGCAACACCGTCTTTCCTTCAGCGCCAGGTGAGTAGACCGCGCCCAATCGGGGTGCGAAGTTCAGCGGCGTGCCGAGCGTCTGCCCGGTGAACCGCAGCCCCAGGTCCACGGCCAGCGGCTCCGCCAGCGTCCAGTGATCCTGCGCAAAGGCAGCGCCCTCCGCGTCGCTGGCTGACAGTTGGCCGGGGCCGCTGAAGTTGATCTGCTCAGCCAGAGTACCGTCTGCTCTGAGGATCTGGATGGGGCGAGAGTCACTGGCGCCGCTGAATGCGCGCTGAATGAACCCTCCGCCCACGGTGAACTGGTGCTTGCCGTGCCAGCCCGATGACGGCAGGTTAAGGGTTTCGCCGATCTGTTCTTCATTGCTCGCGCGGTCAAAGGCGTTGAAAAAGTCGCCGCCCCAACCGTCGGGTGTCAGTTGCATATCCAACGGACCCTGGCCGTGACCATAACTGTCAAAGCGCATACCCTCTGCGGTGGTGGTGAAAACCACGCCTGAAGAAGCGAGATAGCGGTCCGTCAGAGCGATTGAAAAACCTTGCTGTCCGTAGTCTGATGACGCGCTTTGGGGCACCAGCGAATTGATGTCGGCAAACTCGCGGCTTGACGGAAAAACGTTCGCCTGAATCGTGGTTACGTGCTGTGCCGAGAAAACGTATTGAAAACTGGTGAAGGAATTGAAATCGTGACTTTTGATCAAGTCATGCGGCCAAGCGAGCCCGCGGACGGGTTGTTTATCATCGTCGTAGGCCAGAGCTTCGGAAAAGCTCAAACGGTTGGGGATGACGGGACCCGTCACGTAAAGGCGCGGATTGAAGTCCGCGATGCCCATCAGGGTCCCGGTCTCGAAGCGAGGATTCGGGGTGATGTCTTGGACCTCGTAGTGCCACTGGCTTGAAGGCGGCTTGGTATTGATGGTGGTGAGCCCGCCCGAGAAGCCGCCGTAATCCGCGCGATAGGCGTTCTTGTAAACCTGAAGCGATTCGATGGCCTGAAGGGGCACCTCAATGGAAAAGCTCCCGGTAACCGGATCGACATTTTCGGCGCCATCCAACAGCAGAAGACCTTGGTTCTCAGGCACCCCCTTGATGTTGATCTTCCCGTCGGGCGTGCGAATCACTCCGGGAATCAGCGGGAGCGCCGCCTTGAACTTCTGTTCAGTCATGGGCAGATCGGTGATTTGACGGGAACTGATCGTGGCAGGCGGAGCGCCTTGCTCGAGGCCCGCGGTCGGGACTTTAGCGCTCACTTGAATCGACTGGTGAAGCGCTTCCTCAGTGGGTAAAACTACCTCCAAATAGGGCGCTCCCTGCGTAAGGTCCACCTGCTTCTCGATGGGTTTATATCCCATGGCCGCGCAGGTCAAGATGTAGACACTGGGTGACAATTGGGGAAAGCGGAACTTGCCCTGGCGATCCGTGTTTACGGTAAGCCCTCCCGCCGGCAGCAAGCTTCCTGTCAAGGTACAAACAGCGTTTTCGAGGGCGGCTTTGTCACCGTTCGACACCTGCCCTTCGAGGTTCGCCAGTTGTGAATTCTGATCGTGCGCCACGAGCTTCTGAGCCGGCAGGACACACAGCCCCAGCGCGAGACCCAGAACGGTCGAGAGAACCGAGCGCATGAACTGCCGCATCTTCACCGAAAGCGCGTATTCCTTCGTCGATTAAGAATCGACTGAGACGCAAGCTGAATTACCAGCCCTATGAAGCTGTGAAAATGCGACCGGATCTCACGCAGAGGCGCAAAGACGCACAGCGAGCGCGGCAAACAAAGAACGTCTTCTTGGCGCTCTTGGCGCCTTGGCGTGAGACCTGGCATTCTCTCACGGCTTCTATGGGATTAGGCTTGTGCCGGGACTAGATAGCCGGCTTCTATCACGGCCGCGTCGCGGCAGCGCCCATTTATTTAGATGGAAGAAGTGGGGCCGAAGGAGGAGCGCGCCTTGTCGAGATTGTCGTAAACCTCGAAGAGCGTGCTCAGGCGCGTGATCTGGATGAGACCGCGGATGCGATCAGTGAGGTTGGCCAGTTTGAGTGCCCCTCCAGCCTTGCGAATGGACGCGGATCCCGCCACCAACGCGCCCAAACCCGCGCTGTCAACGTAGTCTACGCCGGCCAAATTCAGAATGATGCGTTTGTGGCCGGTATCCACTACGTCCTGGAAACGGTGGCGAAGGACCTCCGTCTCGGGCCCAAGGGTGAGGCGCCCTCGAGCGTCGAGCACCAGCACGTCCCCCATCAGCTTTTCAACTACGTGCAGAGGCATATTCCAAATAATGAATGCTGAAGGGTAAATAATGAAGGGTCAACGCTGACCGTTCGCAGTCCCATCCTTCAGGCTTCAATCCCCGATTCAGGAGTGCGGGCGAGACGCCCGCGCTCCCAGCCGCGCCGGTCTATTGCCGCGACGCCGGCGCCGACTGAGCGGCTGTCTTCTGCCGTTGGTCGCGGAGCACGGCTTTGCGGCTCAGCCGAATCTTGTTACCTTCGATCGAGATCACCTTCACCAGAATCTGATCGCCTTCCTTGAGTTCCTTGCGGATATCCTGGATACGATGCTCGGCCACTTCACTAATGTGCAGCAGGCCATCCGTACCCGGGAAGATCTCCACAAAGGCGCCGAACTCTGCGAGCCTAACCACCTTGCCTAGATAAGTCTTGCCGACCTCGGCCTCGGCCATCATATCCTTGATGATCTTGAGGGCCTTGTCGGCGGAGCCGGAGTCGGTGGCAGCCACGTTCACCCGGCCATCGTCTTCCACGTCAATCTTGACGCCGGTCTGCTCGATGATACCCCGAATGGTCTTGCCGCCGGGGCCGATCAGCTCACCGATCTTGCTGGGATTGATCTTCAAAGTGTAAATGCGAGGCGCAAAGGTGGAGACGCTGCTTCGCGGCGCGGGCAAAACCTCCAGCATTTTGCCGAGCACGTGCAGCCGGCCGGCTTTTGCCTGCTCCAGGGCTTCGCGCATGATGGCGGTGGTGAGGCCGCCGATCTTGATGTCCATTTGCAACGCGGTGATGCCCTTGGCTGTGCCGGCTACTTTGAAGTCCATGTCTCCGTAATGATCTTCAGCGCCGGCGATGTCGGTGAGGATGGCGTAACGCTCGCCTTCCTTCACGAGGCCCATGGCAATTCCGGCCACCGGGTCCTTGATGGGAACGCCGGCATCCATCAGCGCCAGGCACCCGCCGCACACCGTGGCCATCGAAGAGGAACCGTTGGATTCGAGAATGTCGGAAACCACCCGCAGCGTATACGGGAAGCTTTCCTCTTCCGGAACTACGGAGGCCAGGGCGCGTTCCGCCAAGTTGCCGTGCCCGATCTCACGCCTTCCCGGCCCGCGCAGCATGCCGGTTTCACCCACACTGAAGGGCGGGAAGTTGTAATGCAGCATGAAGCGCTTGAAGCTCTCGCCTTCCAGCACGTCCAGCCGCTGCTGGTCCTCGGCGGTACCCAAGGTGGCCGTTACCAGGGCCTGCGTCTCGCCGCGGGTGAACAGCGCTGAGCCGTGGGTACGCGGCAGCATACTGACTTCGCAACTGATGGGCCGCACCTGGTCAAAGGCCCGGTGGTCCGGGCGCTGTTTCTTCAGCAAAACGTCATCCCGGAAAAGGCGCTCGTAGAGAGCTTCGTAACAATGCTTCACTTCCCGTTGCAGGTCTTCGTTGTCTTCAGGATAACCGGCCAGCAACTCGTCACGGACGGCTTCGATGCGCGCTTCGCTCTCGAGCTTGCTCTGCTTGGAAGTATCCATGGCCTCGCGCAACGCGCCGGTCACCTTTTTGGCCACCTCTTCGTAAACCGCCTCGTTACGCTTGGGGGCCGCCACTTCACGTTTCTTGATTCCCATCCGTGCGTACAATTCCTTCAGCCCGGCCACAATCTTGCGAACCTCCCCGTGCCCGTACTGGATGGCGTCCAGCATGGCATCCTCGGAAAGTTCGCGAGCCGCCGCTTCCACCATGACGATGGCATCCTCACTGCCGGCCACCACGAGATTCAGCAGGCTACCCTTGGTCTCGGCGTACGTGGGATTGGTCACCAACCTGCCGTCCACCAGGCCCACTCTTACCGCCGCGATCGGCGTGGAAAAGGGAATGTCCGAAAGATAAAGCGCCGCGGCGCCCGCTACCACGCCGATAACGTCCGGGTTGTAGTCCGAATCGGCCGAGAGCACCAGGGCAATCACCTGAGTTTCGTCCCGGTATCCCTCCGTGAAGAGCGGCCGGACGGGACGGTCAATCTGCCGGCTGGTCAAAATTTCTTTCTCGGTGGGTCGGCCTTCGCGCTTGAAAAAGCCGCCCGGGATTTTTCCGGCGGCGTAGTTATACTCGCGGTAATCTACGGTCAAGGGAAAGAAGTCGATGCCCTCGCGGGGCTTTGAAGAACACGCCGTAGCTAGCACTACCGTGTCTCCGTAACGCACGTACGCGGCTCCGTTGGCCTGTTTGGCCAGCTTGCCGGTTTCAATTGTAAGCGTGCTTGAACCTAAAGGTATTGATACTTGCTCCATTTATATTCCTCCGCATTCCGGCAGCCGCCTTACGCGGCTCCGGGCCGGCAGCAGGCGCCAGGATAAAGAGGTGCTTTGCATCCGCCGGGCGGGCGCTTAGCCCGCATAGTTGGGTAATTGAATTCAATGATGACGGGAAACGTGCAATGAAGGCGAGAAGGGGCGAAACCCGGGGCTGAATGTTGCCCCGACGCTGACGCGCAACCGGATAAGGCCCTCCAGGCTCAGGGCCTGAATCGCCGTCCGAAGAAGAACTTCCTGCTGCTTGATTGTTAAAACCTTGGTTCACAACCGGGCTATTTGCGGATGCCCAGCCGCTCAATCAACTGCTTGTGGCGCGCAGGATCGCGGCCTCTCAGGTATTCCAACAGTCGTTTACGCTTGCCGACCATGATCAGCAGCCCACGCC
>JASHYZ010000299.1 GCA_030042795.1 Terriglobia bacterium
GAATTTAGCGTCGCCCCTTAGCACATCAGCCCCGTGTACGTCCTTGGAGACGCTTTGAACGCCGTTCTCGCCAACCTCACCAGGGCTTTGTGGACATCTGCCGCCATATTACGCTCAAAGCAAGTTGGAATCGACTCCAGCGACTTCCTTCACACTCTTACCAAGGCTTCGACTGGTGATCTGGAGTACTGGAACATCACTTCTGGAAAATCAAAAAGTAATACGTCTTCCCGTCCGACGGCCGTGTGAAGCCGGGTTCTGATCGCAGAAAGTGAAAGCCGTGGCGGGTCAAATCCTCGCGCTCCATCGACTCCGGCATGCGGTGCATAGAGTGGTAGTCGTCCCGCGACCGGCCTTCCTTCGTTTCGCCATCGATGGTAGCGAAGAGCCCACCGGGCTTGAGCGCCGCATAGAGGTGGTCCAGCATGGAGTCGTAATTCACCCATTCGTGGTACGAATCCACTGTTAGTACCACGTCGAGCAAATCCGGTGGAAGGTGAGGATCGTCTTCAGCGCCCAGAACTGTAGTGACCTGCTTGAATCCTTCCTTCTCCGCGTCGCGCCGCACGTCAGCCAGCACGTCATCCTTGATATCCTCAGCGTAAACCTTGCCGGTGAGTCCCACTTGGGCAGCCAGTTTCATCGTAAAGTAGCCGCGCCCGCAGCCGACATCCGCTACAACGCTGCCGGGCTTCACCCCGAGGGCGTCCATCACCTCAGCCGGACGCTGCCAGCGGTCACGCTCCGGCCCGGAGTTTTGAGCGCGTGAACAGGCGGCCGCCAGGAACAACGCCAAGAATGCGAAGACAGCAAAGACTCTTTGGAAGTCACGTTTTAGAGGTGGGATTGCGCGCATACGGCTGCTTCGCCGGAGGTCTGATATCGCAGGGGCGCCTTGTCTGGCTACCGCTTGGGGCGTGCGCTGCTAGCCCTTTTCGGGGCTGGCTTTTTCGATTTTGCTACCGGCTTCGATTTGGCGGCGCTCGGTTTCGCGCCTGCCGCTCGCCCTTTTGGCTTTGCCGCCCTGGTAGCCTTCGGCCGCGGGGCGGTAACTGCAACCTTCCGCGCCGGCTTTGCCGGAGTCTTCGCTACTTTCTTCGCCGTCTTCTTCTCATCTACCTTCGGCGGCGCAGGCGGCGCTGCCGATTTCGCTGCCGGGACCGGCGCAGCTTGAGCCTTCTTGCTGACCTCGGGTGGCTTGGCTGCCGCGTGCTTGCCCGCTCTTGGCGCTGCCGCTGGAACCGCTCGGACCGGCGGCGGGCCGGGAGGTAGGTTCTTTGATTCCGCAACGGGTTGTTCCCTAAGGGCCGCAGCCTTAGCTGCCTTTCCCTTAACCGCTGGCAGCTTTGCTGGAGCAGGAGGTGGTGGAGGTGGCGCCTTGATTCCTGAGAGGTCGCGCAAAGCCTGAGTCAACTGATTTGGAGTTCTTAGCTTACCGTCGAGTTGCTGAAGCAGAACCTGCTCCAAAATCTGTTCAAATTTTGCACCCGGAGGAGCGCCCATAGCCTCCAGCTCGGCGCGCGGTAACTGTGCCCGTAGAGGAGGCACCTTCGTGAAAAAGGCCTTCACCCGGTTCTGCACCGTCGCGTTGGTAGCATTAATCAGCAGCGAGGCCAGCAGCGCGTTTGGCGCGGCGCGCAGCAGCGTATAGACTTCGCTCAGCTTAGCCGCCTTGGGGCTCGCCACTGCCTTGGCCAGCTTGGCCACTTCGCGCTCGTGGTTAAGGGCGCTCTTTACCGTCCTCGCGTCTCCAAAGACCTTTTTGGCCAAGCGCTTCTGTTCACCCGCAGGCAATTTAGCCACGAACGCCAAGAAATTCAGCAGTAAGGCATCGTCGTGCGCGCCGGCAGTGCGGATGGCATTGTGGACGCGCTCGAATCTGTCCAAGTCGATGCGATCGGAAGCGAGCTTGGCATCGAGACCGCCCAACAGACCGCGTTCCCGGAGCGCCTTCAAGATCCGGCCGGATGACTCTTCAGCCAGCAAGGCACGAAGCTCCCGGCTCTGTTGGTCCTCGCGCAGCGCCTCCCAGGCCCGATTCTCCAGCGCCAGTTCCAGCCAGCGCGCGGTGCGCTCGTCGGGCTTGTAATCAAGCCGCTGACTAAGCCGGAACAGCCGATAGATCCGTGAGGGATCGTCGAAAAAACTCCGGCTGTGAAGCGCCCTCAGCTCCTTCCGCTCGATGTCTGCGGCGCCATTGGTAGGGTCCAGCAGCAGGCCGCGCGAATTTGGGTGAAGCGAAATCGCCATCGCGTTCACTGAAAAGTCCCGCTGCCTCAGGTCGTCGAAGACAGTGCCCGGCGACAGTACCGGAGGCTTCCCGGGCGAATTGTAGGTTTCAACGCGGCTGCTGGCGATTTCTCCCCTCATTCCGCCTTCAAACACAACATCAGCAACGCTGAGCTTCGGATTAAACCTGATGCTTTCGACCTGCAGATCGAAACCATTAGCGTCGGCTGGCTTTGCAATAGGTCGCGAGGAGCCGTGACGCTTGGCGGCGCTTTCCAGCGGCCTCAAAATCTTCTGGATATTGCCTTCCACCAGGAAGTTGAGGTCGCGCGGAGTCTCAAGCCCGGTAGTCAAATCCCGAACCCCGCCGCCAGCGAGGTAGAGATTAAGCCCCTGGGTAGCCGCCAGGCGCCCAAGCTGATTGATCACCCGTAACTGCCCCGGTCGAAGCCGGCTATCCATAAGGAAGTTGTAGTCAGGCATGGGTTTATTAAGCAGTGCTAGTGTTTAGTGGTCCGTGGATGGTTAGCAGGCTGCGGAAAAACGCATTGAAGTCTTGTCATTCCGAGCGTAGCGAGGAATCTCGCTCTGAAATTAAAGGAAATACGAGATTCCTCGTCGCCTTGGGCTCCTCGGAATGACAGGTCGGACGAGTTTTTCCGCAGCCTGTTAGAACACCATCCGCTTACCACTAACCACTTGCCACTAGCCACTGCTCCTCAGGCCCGTGGATGGTGGGCCCGGTAGACTTCTTTCAACCTCTCCTTGATTACTTGCGTGTAAATCTGCGTGGTGGAGATATCGCTGTGGCCCAGCATCATCTGGATGGATCGAAGATCGGCTCCGCGCTCCAGCAGATGAGTGGCGAAAGAGTGACGCACCAAATGGGGGCTGAGTGGCGTCACAATACCCGCGCGCCTGCCGTAACGCGACAGAATCTTCCAAAACCCCACCCGCGATAGCTTTCCGCCTCGCTGGTTTAGAAAAAGGAAGGGAACGGCGACCTTTTTGGCCAGCTTCGCCCTGCCACCGGCTACGTAGGCCTCAAGGCATTGCAAAGCTGACTTTCCTACAGGTATCAGGCGCTCTTTATTGCCTTTACCCAAGCAGCGCACCACACCAAGATCGGCGTCGAAATCGTCCCAGCGCACATTGACCAACTCGGATACCCTCATGCCGGTGGCATAAAGCGCCTCCAGCATGGCGCGGTCTCGCAATCCTGCTGGCGTTGAAAGATCGGGCTGGGCTAGGAGCTTTTCAACTTCAGCAGCCGCAAGGTACTTCGGAAGGGCTTGCGAGAGCCGAGGCGGATCAATCTCCGCGGTTGGGTCGCGTGAAACCCGGCCCTCGCGGACCAGAAACTGGTAGCAGCCTCTCAGAGACACCAATTGACGCGCGATGGCCCGTGCGGTGAGCTTCTGACGATGAAGGTGCTCTAGGAACTGCCGCACGATCTCGCGGTCGGCTTCGCCCCAATGGCACCCCTTTTGGGCGAGGAAGA
>JASHYZ010000300.1 GCA_030042795.1 Terriglobia bacterium
TGCGCTTCGGCGAGATGCACGCCCGCATCGGCCAAAGCATAGGCAAGATCGTTTAAATTCAGAGCGTCTGGCTTGGCCGCAATCGACTCTGTGAACGCTGCCAGGGCTTTGTCGCCTTCATTCAGTCCGAGATAGGCAAATCCCAATTGGCCTTCCACGTACGGCTGGTCGGATCTCGCTTTGAGTGATGATTTGAAGTGGTCCACGGCCTCCTGATACTTTTTCTGATTCAAGAGCAGATAGCCGAGGTTTGCGTGAGCATCCCAATCGTCGGGACGCTGCTTCAGAAGTTCCTGCCATATCTCCATCGCTTCCTGCTGATGCTTGATTCCCATGAGTTGCGACGCCAGCAATTTGTAGGGCTGTGTGTTGGCGGGGTTCAGAGCCAAGGCCTTGTGAAGGTTTCCCATACCTTCACTAATTTCATTCCTGGCAAACTGGAGACTTGCCAGAACGAGCCACGCCTGCTCGTACGCAGGGTCCACTCTAACCGCCTGTTGCAGGTCGTCGACAGCGGTGGCTGTGTCTCGGCGCAGGGAGGCTTCGTGAGCTTGGTTGAAAAGATCGAGAGCTTTGGGATCAGGAGCTTTCGCGGTTGCGGCCGGCGCGGTTGCAGACACCAACTGAGTGTACAGTCCCCATCCGTCGCTCACGGTCTTCCAAAAGGACTTGTAATCCGCGCGCTGCGATGCCGGAACCTCGCGCAGCTTCGTAACCAGTCGCCGCTCGACGCTGAGCACACCATCCTTGAAGCTATCCTTCGAGTGGTACTCGGCGAACTTTTGCTGAAGGTCCATATTCGAGTTTAATTGCGGCGCATAACCATTAGGCAGTTCCAAACTGGAGCGCAGCGTAATCTCGCCGGGTTGCCCCAGTCTCACCGGTTTCAAGAGATCTTCAGTTTTGTCACTCAACGGGGGCAGGGCAAACGGGGGCAGTGCCGCAGCGATACGCTTGTTCACCCAGTCCGGGTAATCCTTTTACGGGTGTAGTGGTACGAGTATTGGAAGGGTGACCCGGTGTCGTCCGGCGGGCTGACGCTGACATCGCTCACGTCACCCGCATATCCCATGGCGTAGGACATCGACTGGATCAGGTCCTTCCATTTGTCTTGAGGTGTATTGCGGAAAGCGGCGCGGAGGAAAATCTCGGTGTCGTTTCGGAAGGTCCATCGGACTTCGGCCTGGAGTGTACCGTCGTCGCTCAGCCTGCCTTTCACCTCCACCTGCTGTGAGCTCGGAAAAGGCAGATTTGCTGGAGTCGCCATGAGTACTGCGGGTTTACCGGGCCGGACAACCAACGCCTGCTTATCGCGCAAATTGAAGGTGAGGTATCCAAAAGGCGCGACCTCGGTGGTGGTGTCGAGCCATACGGGACCGTCGGCCAGCGGTACCCGGCTGATGACATGATCGAACTGGCCCGGAGAGGGAACGTCCGGATCCAGCTTGAGGGCGGAGTTGATCAAGACTGACTCCGATTCGATTCCGACGGCCTTTAGAAGCGTGGCCAGCAGCGTGTGCTTGTCTTTACAGTCGCCATAACCATTTTGGAATACGTCATCAGCGGCGTGAGGCTGGACGCGCCCGATGCCGAAGGAAAGACTCACGTAGCGAAAATTGAGGGCGACGTAGTCGTAGAGGGCCTGTACCTTTTCCCGGTCTGATTTTGCATTCTTGGTGAGCTCAGCCGCTTTGGCGCGCAACTCTGGAGTCACCACCACCTGCTGATCTTCGAGTTCGCCCCACCAGTGACCCACCTCGTCCCAGCTCCCAAAAGTGGTGATCTGCACGGGCGGAGGCGGGAGTTCGTCGCTAAACTGAACGTCGGGCGCGGACCCTGTGTGAGAAGTCTTCCAAACATAAATAACCCGGCCGTTCTCCTCATGGATTACCGGTTTGACGTCCGTACTCTTTACGTTAACCTTGCGGTTTCTGGGCAGGTTCACCTCCAGTTCCTCGTCCTGCACCGTGAATGTCTTGTTGAAGGCATAGCTTGCCCAGAACTGCCCAGGCACCAGCGGGTGATGGACGCGAATCAGGGCGTCATACTCCAGCCTGTCTCCTACGGCTAGACCACGCACCGTCACGTGCTGCTCGTGGTAGTCGCTGAACATCGGGGCTTCGCGCGTTATCTCCGCGGTGATATCCACGATATTGCCGGCTGGGGTCGGAACGACGGTGCCATCGGGTTTTCGCACGCGGACATAGGGAAAAGTCAACTCCTCGCTGGCGCTGCTATAGCCGACCGTCAAAAGCCCAAACTGCTTCACTGCGGCTTCGGAGAGAATCCGGACGGTGGACGTGGTCTCGCGTGTACCCGTCCCGTCGTCTTCGAATCGCATCACAGTACGCATGCTTTCGACTACGAAAGCCTCAGGTTGCTTCTGTGGCACCGCGGTGCCCACCTGAGCCCGCGGAGCCGCACCGGCGGGCCTCTCTGACTGTCCTCCGGGCGCGGGTAACACACTTATGAGCGCAAGCCACGACAAGAGCACATTAAATTTCAACATTCCCCCCCCCTTGCCTGCCCTATATTACCAGAGTCCGTTTCCGACCGGGTGGCGCATATATCGATTTTCAAGTATGCGCCGTAAGGGGTGAGCATACCCACACAACAATGTCATCGCTACCCTGCGGCTGCTTTATCCCGCGCGCCCGTTCTGAGTCCGTGCAATTCTGCGAGCTTGCGCGTAAACTCTTGATCTAAACTAGCTGAACCGTGAGGGAAGGTCATATGAGAAGAGCCATACACCAATCCTTTTTCAATTATTCCGCAGCATTCTTTTTGTTTGGGTTTGCGGCCCTAGCCTCTCCGGCGGCATCGAGGGCGGCCGTGCCGCTGCGGAACTCGAAGTTGTCGGTAGCCTTTAATCCTCAGAATGGATCCTACGAGATTCGCGCCGCCGGCCTCGAAGCGCCGGTGCTCGTGTCGGGGGTGGGGGCGGAGGTTGATCATCGGTGGCTGCGGTCAAGTGAGTATCCGCACCACAAAGAAACCGGGAGCGCGTTTAAGGACGAGTTGGGCAGCGGCCGACAGGATACCATCACTTTCACCGGGGTTGATTCCGAACCCGACGTGGTGTGCATCCTGCGTTTGTACAACGATCTTCCCTATGGAACGGTCCAGGTCAAGGTCGTAAATCATACGTCAAAGGCCGCATCCGTTGAAGCTATCCGCGACGTCGACGCCATCGGCAACCCGCGAGTAAACCTGGGAGGGCCGGAAAGCGCCGATCGGGTTTTGCTGGAGGGTTTCACCGAAGATCCCACCATCAAGATCGGCGGTCTGGAACAAGCGCCCAAGGGAACCTATTTCGGAGTCGGCACAGGGCTGATTTACAACCTCGAAAGCAAGCAGAGCTTGCTGCTGGCGGCGTTCACAGCCGATCGGTTTATGACTTCAATGCATCTGAAGGTGCAGCAGCCCTCCGGAGGCGCGGCGGAGATCGGCTCCTTCACGGCCGATTCAACGGGCACAACGGAGGCCGTGGTTCTAAGGGACCAAATCTCGCCGGAGCAACAGATCGAACTGAGCCTTCCGGTAGCGCCCGGCGAGGAGCTGAGTTCGGAACAAGTGATGTTCACCTCCGGTCCCGATTACCACGCGCAACTGGAGGCGTATGGCGCGGCGGTTAAGCGCCTGCATCACGCACGCGTTTCCAGCGCCCCTCCGCTGGGATGGTGGAGCTGGACTGCATTTTATTCCGGCGTCACCGCGAGCGATGTGCTGAACAATGCGCAGTGGTTGGCGGAGCACCTCAAACTGCTCGGCTACGACTACTGCCATGTGGATGAAGGATACGAATTTGCCCGCGGAGACTATCTTGCTTTCAATACCGCACAATTCCCGGACGGGATGCAAAGCGTCGGCCACAAAGTTACGGCCATGGGTCTCAAATTGGCCATCTGGACGGCTCCTTTTGAGGTTTCTCAGCGCGCCTGGGTCTTTACTCACCACGAGAACTGGCTGGTGCATGACGCGCAGGGAAATCCCATCATGATTGACCACGTGGAGCGGCATGGCGATCCGCTTTACGCGCTCGACACCACCAACCCCGCAGCGCAGGAGTATCTTCGCCACACGTACAAGACCGTAACGCAGGACTGGGGCGTGCGTTACATCAAGCTGGACTTCATGGATTCTTCGGCGATCGAGGGCTACTTCTACCGTCCCCATACGACAGCCCTTGAAGCCTTGCGCATCGGCCTCCAAATCATTCGTGAGGCGGTAGGCGACCAGGTTCTGCTCGATAAAGATGGCAGCCCGATGCTGACTCCCGTCGGCCTAGTGGACGAAGGACGCATCGCGCCGGACACGGGCCACTCGTTCAGAGCTAGCCGAGACGCGGACCCGAACATTGCGGCGCGCTACTACATGAACAGAACCTTCTATATCAGTGACCCGGATGCCTACAACGTCTCGACACAAGTGGCGCGCGAGGAATCCTGGCATCGGTCGAGAAAGCCCATGACGCTGAACGAAGCTCAGGTTCAGGTTGTGCTGGCCGCGGTGGCCGGAGGAATGTACGACATTGGCGATAATCTGCCGCCGCTTGCGTCAGAGCCTGACCGTCTGGCCCTGATCGAGAATCGCGAGCTGCTCAAGATGGTGAATCTGCGGCGCGCCGCCAGGCCGGTGGATCTAATGAGCTTTGAAGCGGACGACCAGATTCCCAGCATCTACTTTCTGAAGGAGGACTCGCAGCAGTCCATGCTGGTGGTCTTCAACTTTACTGAGGCACCACGTTCGCACACGCTCGAGCTGAGCAGTCTGGGCCTGCCGCAGGGACATGCGTACAAAGCCTACGACGTTCTCAACTCGGATGCGCCGGTTGCCATCGAAGGGTCAAGCGTTGCAATCAACGCTCAGGCTCCACATTCGGTAAAGCTGATTAAAATCGTCGATAGTTCGGCGCCGCTGGCCCGTTGAGTGACCGGAGGTCTTTTTGAATCTCGATCGATCATCAACCACCACAACGATTGCCCCGGGAGGAGCCGTTAACGGCTCAGACCGTTTTTCTCTCATCTCCGACGTTGACGTTCATCTTTTCAACGAGGGCACGCATTATCGCCTCTACGAGAAGCTAGGCGCCCATCCCGTTACCTGGAACGGCGTGCAAGGGACCTCTTTCGCAGTGTGGGCTCCGAACGCCGAGAGCGTCTCAGTGATGGGCGACTTCAATCTTTGGGACCCATCCAACCAGCCTCTAGAAGCACTCGGTACGTCGGGAATCTGGGAAGGGTTTGTGCCGGGCGTCGGACCCGGCACGAAGTACAAGTACTTTGTTTCCTCGCGCTACCTTGGCTACCAAATCGATAAGACCGATCCTCTGGCGTTTTGGAACGAAGTACCACCGCGAACGGCCTCCGTAGTATGGGATCTCGGATACGCGTGGGGCGACGACGCCTGGATGGGTTCCCGCCACACTCATAACTCCAGCGGCTCGCCCATTTCTATCTACGAAGTACATCTCGGCTCCTGGATGCGTTCGCCCGACAACCCGGATGACTTCCTATCCTGCCGCGAGCTCGCACCCAAATTGGCCGAATATTGCCGCAGCATGGGCTTCACGCACGTGGAGTTGCTCCCCGTCATGGAGCACCCGTATTACCCTTCGTGGGGATACCAGACGACGGGCTATTTCGCTTTTGCCAGCCGCTATGGGACTCCGCAGGACTTCATGTACTTCGTCGATCACCTGCATCAGCAGGGCATCGGGGTGATTCTGGACTGGGTGCCCTCGCACTTCCCGACCGACGGACACGGCCTCGGCTTCTTCGACGGAACGCACCTTTACGAGCACGCTGACCCGCGCAAAGGTTTCCATCCGGACTGGAAGAGCTTCATCTTCAACTATGACCGCAACGAGGTGCGCAGCTTCCTGCTTTCGAGCGCGCTCTTCTGGTTTGACCGCTATCACGTGGACGGCATGAGAGTGGACGCCGTGGCTTCCATGCTCTACTTGGACTATTCCCGCCAAGGGGGAGAGTGGATCCCCAACGAGTTCGGTGGTCGTGAGAATCTCGGGGCTATCGGCTTTCTGCGCGAATTCAATCGGGCTGTTTACCACGAGCATCCGGCGGTGCAGACCATCGCAGAAGAGTCCACGGCGTGGCCCATGGTGTCGCGTCCGACCTATATCGGCGGGCTAGGCTTTGGCATGAAGTGGGATATGGGCTGGATGCATGACATGCTGGAATATATGTCGAAGGATCCCGTCCATCGCAAGTACCATCACAACAACCTGACCTTCCGCATGCTTTATGCTTTCACCGAGAATTTTGTGCTGGCGCTCTCGCATGACGAAGTGGTTTACATGAAACGGTCGCTGCTCGACAAGATGCCCGGCGATGGTTGGCAGAAGTTCGCCAACTTGCGCCTGCTGTTCGGCTATATGTTCGGGCAACCCGGTAAGAAATTACTGTTTATGGGCGGAGAATTCGGGCAAGGATACGAATGGAATTACCGAGAAAGCCTGCAATGGCACCTGCTCGCCTACCCTCAACATCAGGGAGTGCAGCGTTGGGTACGCGACCTCAACTGCGCCTATGCCACGGAACCGGCGCTGCACGAGTTAGATTTTGATCCCGCCGGCTTCGAGTGGGTGGACTGCAACGACTCACAGCAGAGCACCATCAGCTTTATCCGCCGGGGCCGCTCCACAGGCGATGTGATCCTGGCGGTGTGCAACTTTACGCCGGTGCCGCGGGAGAGCTACCAGGTGGGCGTGCCGCGAGGCGGGTACTGGCAGGAAATCCTGAATAGCGACTCCGGCCACTATGGTGGCAGCGGTCTTGGCAACAGCGGCGGCGTGGAAGCGTCAGCGACGTCCGTCCACGGCCGTCCATGCTCACTCAACATCGCCCTCCCGCCGCTCGGCATGCTGTACTTCAAGAGCGCGGACTGAGACGACGTGTCAGGGCCCCGCGATTTGAGCGACCCCTCGCTCAAACCGCATGTGGACGGACAAAACCTTCGAGATCTGAGCGCAGCCACGGCACGGACTGATTCCGAGGAGCACTCGCAGTTTCGCGGGCCGCTCTTGTAACATCACCGACCAGGAGAATATGAGGGGCAGGAGTGACTGGAAGCTCGGCGAGCGTATCGACGGTGGCGGAATAAGCGCGGCGGCTCTCTGTTGAGGCGCTCGACACCAGCAGGCATGGCGTCTCGCCCTTCACGCCCGCGGCTCGCAGACGCTCGCGAAGCTGCCCATAGTCTGGACCCGGCATATAAATCACCAGCGTCGTAGCATCGGAAATACCGCCCTCACTCGAATTCAGTGCCGGCCAACGATTCTCTATCTTTCCCGCGCCGGTGTGTCCGGTGAGGAAGACCACGGTGGAAGCGGAGCGCCGGTGAGTGAGTGAAATGCCGGCGCCCGCTGCTGCGGCACAGGCAGAGGTCACGCCAGGAACAATCTCGAAGTCCACTTCGGCACCCGCCAGCGCTTCAATTTCCTCACCACCGCGGCCGAATAGTCCCGGATCGCCTGACTTCAGGCGCACGACTGTGAACCCCTGCTGCGCAGCGGCGATCATGCGCGAATTGATTTCTGTCTGAGTCACCGATTTGCGCCCGCATCGCTTGCCGACACTCGACACCTGCACCTCAGGCGGAACCAGCCTTAAGATCTCTGGAGACACAAGGTCGTCATGCAAAATTACGTCGGCTTCTCGCAGGACGCGCAGCGCCTTCAGGGTGAGCAACTCCGGGTCACCAGGTCCGGCGCCCACAAGATAGACTTTGCCTGTCATTGTCTTTTCTCTCCCGGATGCTCGTGTTCACCGCCGGAATCATGCGCGCGCGCGTAGTCCTCAAAGCTCGATTGACTGGCGAGCAAATGCAGCATCCGTCTGCGTTCATCAGCATTCATGGGTTGCGCGAACAGCCGCTGCCGCTCGCGCCCCAATTCTTCCACCCAGTCTTCATAAATGGGCCCGAATTCGCGCTCGAATTGCTTCCGAAGACGCTGCGCCAGTGCCGGACTTTTTCCGTCCGTGGAGACCGCGATCTGAAAGGCGCCACGGCGGACAACTGCAGGATAGTAAAAGTCGCAGCGCGGAGGATCATCCACCACATTTGCCAAGACGCCTCGGCGCTGCGCCTCTTTGAATACCATATCATTCAGCACGTTTGAGGAAGTGGCGGCGACTACGAGGAAAGCGCCGTCAAGGTCGGAAGGCGCGAAGGCACGGCTATGCCACAGAAGCCTACCCGCATCAGCCCAGGCCTGTACCGCTTCCGTGGCCTGCGGCGCAACCACGATGACGTTAGCTCCTGCCGTCAACAGACCTTCGATTTTCGGTGTGCCCACCGCGCCCGCCCCCACCACGAGGCAGACGCGCCCTGTAAGCTTCAGAAAAACCGGAAACAGCGCCGGGCCGCCCGGTCCGCGACCGGCAGTACTTGCCGCTCCGTTCGCTTTTACCTGCCCGGGCGCAACGGATTGAGTCATGGGCAACCTATCCCGCGGCCGTCACCGCTTCCTCCGTAGGAGCGGAGTCTACACGCGCGTGTAGGCCGCACTCTGTCTTTCCAAATCCTGCCCAACGCCCAGCGCGTGGATCTTCGCCGGGTCGCACAGCACGAGTGCAATGCGTGCAACCGATGCTGGGGTAGTTCCGGTCATGCAGCGGATTATAGGGAACGTTGTGCGACCGGATGTAAGCCCACACATCGTCGGAGGTCCAATCTGCCAAAGGATTCAACTTGACCAGTTCGAACCTTATGTCCCACTCAATCTTGAAACTGGCCGCTCGAGCCGCGGTCTGCTCACGCCGGATCGCTGAAACCCAGGCGGTCATGCGCTGCAGCTTGCTCCTTAGCGGTTCCACTTTGCGCAGAGCGCAGCACCGGTCGGGATCGCGCGCCCAGAGGGCCGGTCCATGGACGCGCTCCTGCTGCGCTGGCGTTAGTTCCGGATGGCATCGTTCCACCTGGACGCCGTAGCGGCGCTCCACCTTCTCAATGAGTTCGTAAGTCTCCCGAAAGAAGAAACCGGTATCGAGCGTGAAGACGCGGAAATTACTTCGAACGCGAGAAGCGAGGTCGATAAGGACCATGCCTTCGGCGCCGAAGGCTGAGGCAATCGCGATATCCGGTGAGAACCGGCCAAATCCCCATCGCAACACGTCCTCGGCAGACCAACTCTCCGCCTCCGCCCGAGGAAGACGCAGTGTCGCACCGAAGGCAACATCTCCTGCACTGTCGAATTCGGAGAGTCCGTCCTGCTGCTGACCGTCCGCAGGGGAAGGCCGCGCAAGACGGCTTTCGAAGCATGCCATATTGTCTATCCCTCCACGCCATGTGGCACAGGGCCGGGCGAAGGGTCACGCATCACCAGCGGAACCTGCCGGCCGGCCAGAAGTGTTCTTAGTTCCTCGTCACTATGGCGGCTAAAGAACTGCCGCAAGTTTTCTCCGGCTTCGCGCGTCAATATGTAATCCGCAAGCAGTCGTTCCAACGCATCCGGAACTTCGTGCGCCGCGCAGCGGTAGCCGATGAGACGGGCAAACGCCTGATGCCTTCCCACCGCGCCGCCGATGCTGAAATAGTAGGCGTCCACTAACTCGCCGTTCAGCTTGATCTTCTTGCCTTCCAGGCCGACATCCGCAAGCCAGTGTTGCCCGCAGCTATTTGGGCATCCGGTTACGTTCAGCTTCAAGTACTGATCGAACCCCGGTAGACGCTCCTCCATCTCTTCCACGAGCCACCGAGCGAATCCCTTGGTTTCGGTGATGGCCAGCTTGCAGAATTCCGTACCGGTGCAAGCTATAGCGCCGCGCCAGAATGGCGAGCCGCCTGTCTTCAACCCCTCGGCGCCAAGCTCCGCCGCCAGAAGTCTTGCGTTACGCTCGGGAACGTTGGTGATCAGCAGATTCTGCATGGTGGTGGTACGCACCTCACCGCGTCCGTAAAGTTCGGCAAGATCGGCCGCGGCGCGAGCCTGCCGTGCAGTCATGCGCCCGCGCAGCACGGCTACGCCCACATAGCACAGTCCCGGCTGCTTCTGAGCATGGATGCCCACGTGATCGCGATAAACGTCGAGCGGCGGCGTCTCCGGGGCGGCAGGATCAAGCGGAAAACCGATGCGCCCCTCCAGCTCTCGCAGAAAAGTCTCAGCCGTCCAGTTGTGGCGCATGAAGAGAAACTTCAGCCGCGCGCGCGCGCGATTCTCGCGCAGGCACTCAGCGTCACGGAAAATCTCAGCCACGCCGCGCACCACGGGCAGTACCTGCTCCCAACGAACGAAGGCATTCAGGCGCAGCGCGAAGTGGGGTTCCGCGGAGAGCCCCCCGCCCACGCGAATACTGAAGCCCGTTTCCGGATGCCCGCCGACAGAGCGTGTGATGGCGGTCAATCCGAGATCATTGATCTCCGGGTACGAGCACCACACACCGCAGCCCGTGATGCAGATTTTGAACTTGCGGGGCAGATTGTAGAACTCCGTATTGCCGTTGAGCATTTCGTTGGCTTCCAAGGCGAGCGGTGAGGCGTCGCAGAGCTCGTCGGCGTCAAGGCCGGCCAATGGGCAACCCGTTATGTTGCGCGTGTCATCGCCGCAGGAGCCCATGGTAGTGAGTCCGGCTCTCCACAGGGTCTCCAGCACATCCGGCAGAGACTCGATGGTGAGCCAGTGAAGCTGGATGTTCTGTCTTACCGTCACGTCGGCTACGCCACGCGCATGGCGCTCCGCCACGTCGGCAATCGCCCGGAGCTGATGTGATTGAAGCAAGCCGTTGGGGATGCGAATTCGCGCCATGAAGTACGGTGTGGACCGGCCTTCGCCGGCCTTGCCGCCCACCGCGCCAGCGCCATCACCCTGCGTGTAAACGCCCCACCAGCGGAAATAAGTTCCGAGCCACTCGGGCGGAATGGAGTTATACCCCTCACGCGCGAAGCGGCGGATTTCATCGAGGCCTTCCCAGGGGTTCTTTTCGCGTTTCAGGCGCTCCGCCCTCTGCGCCTTCGTCTCTGTGATGGTGTCCATAGTCGGCGTCCAAAATGAAAAAGCCCACTTACCAGACCGCCTGTCTGGCCAGTGGGCTTGGACTCTGCTTAATCCTGCTTAAGGTTACTTAACTAAGCTTTGAGGTCCTCGCGGCCAGAAGGCGCACTCATGCGACAACAACAAGTGCGACAACATCCCTTCCGGCGCTGTACCTTCAACTCAGTGCTCCGCAGTCAAGAAATAGCCGCAGCTCCCAACTTCGTTGGGGTCACCGCTCTTTAAGAGGATGATCGGTCCGCGGCGAACGGTCCAATAAATTTTTCTTCTCACATCCATTCAGATTTCGACCACAAGTTTGCCCTCAAGCCACTTTCTTAAGGACTGAGGGACCCTCAGATTATGTTACCTCCCTGATTATCTCTTGTCACAATCCTTGTCTGTTCAGTTCTACTATGTCTATTTCCACCCTATTGATTTTGAAAGACATTCCCAGTTTGTTCGTCCTGGCTGCCATCCGGCTGCCCGAGGACACCTCGTCGGTCCCCGCCTGTTGTCAAGGTTTTCATCCGTCCCCCGCTGACTGAGCTCTTTTCTCAAGCTGCTCCCTCATCTCAGCAACAAACGCGCCAAGAGTAAACCCAGCTCTTTTCATTGTTCGCCCTTTTGATGGATTTAGGCCTACCCTGTCACGAGCTGGTTACCGGCTCGAAGTCATATACAAGCTCTGTCAGTTGTTGCGCTGCATCGTGGCTCGATACATAGCGCTCAACAAGTCCTGTGAGTGGCCGTCGTAATCGGCATCAAGCGACCACATAAAGGTGCCGCCGAGGCCACGCTTCCACACAGAATACCACACGCGGTAGTAAGTGGAAAAATAGTCGTCGTAGGTTATGTAGCCCGGGCTGCCATCGATTTTGAGCATATAAGGCACCAGTGAGATCGGATCATAAAAGGTTTCCCATCCTTGCTGGTTGATGCGCTGCTTGATGCCCGTCCCGTAATTCATGGAAATCACCGTGCTCCCGCAGTTCGTGCATGAACCCCAGAGCGCGCTGACGTTCGTGTAGACGTAGCCGTAGAACGGCGTTCCCATGTTCAGCTTCGAGGCCGGCAGACTCAACTGGTTCAGAAAGATGTTGGCTGCCTCTTCCACACTGCCGCCGGGCTCGCATTCGTACGGCTGGGGATTGTTCGGGTCCGGGAAGATGGCCGAGTTGAGCTGTGCGTCGTCCGTCCACGGTCCCGCGCAGTCGTACATCATGATGTTGAAGTAATCCAGCAACGGCTCAACGCCCGAGAAGTCATATCCGAGTCCGCCCCAGGGAGGCACGTCCGCGGAGAGCACGTAAGTTGGGCTCGGAAAGGCAGCGCGCAGCGCCGTAAACAAGTTGAAGAAGGTCTGCCGGTCCGCAATGGTACTGGGATATTCCCAGTCGATGTCCACGCCGTCGTAGCCATTATGATTGATAAAGGTCTGCAGGTTTCCCACCAGGGTCGTTATAAGGGCCGGATTGACCACAAGAGCTGGGAAGCTGCCGCCGAGAAGAAGAAGCACTTTCACCCCTGCCGCATGGGCGCTCTCGATCAATTCCGGCTCAAGGAATCCAGTCGGTACCACGAGGGCGCCAGCGGCATTGAAGCTGACACCGGCGTGATTGATGTGGGTGAGCTCGTTAAACGGAATCTGGGCCGCACTGTAAGGCGGAGTCTGCGTCCTGCTCCAATAGCCGTAGTCGCCCACCAGTCGCTTGGGCAGCCGCGTGCCCGGGGGGCCTTCCTGTCCAAATGAGCAGGCGGCTCCGCAACCCAACGCCAAGCCGAGTAGCGTAAGAATCAGAATGCCCAACGAAACTCGATCACCGCGATTCATAATTCAGCCTCCAGGCCGCCGGAGCCCTTTTCCCGGCTGGTTGCAATATACTTCAGATCAGCGACACGCACAATCGTTTTACCGAGTCGGATCACCAAGGCCTCCGCAAGAGCCTTCTCACCGTGCCTATTCACTCCTGCGCTGCGCACCCGGAACTGCTCGCCCGCGAAAGCCAGCTTACGTCCTCCTCACTTTTGCGCACGCTAAGATGCGTACCGGAGAACTCATTTTCGACTTTTCTTCACCATCGGTTTGTGGTAGGGTTTGTGTGGGGATCGTTCGCGTCCGGGCTTAAACCGCCAGGTGCCTGGGACGTTGTCGCTAAAGGTTTCCGTGTTAGTCATGATAATCCCGGCGCTCGGGGCCGTGAGTGTGGCTGCGCGCCTGGAGGGCACGGACACGTAACGGCAACGCAGGGCACGTCAACGCCAGGTGCGCGAATGACGAGTTCGTCCGCTGTTTCCAACTCAAAGCCACGCTCCGAGGGCGAGGAACCGGCACGGGGCTTGCCGCATTTCGATTCGCGCCGCAAGGCCGAGTTTGAGGGTTTTCTTCTTTCCATTCTCAGTCTGCTGGTGCTGCTCAGCCTCGTGTCTTATCACCCCGGCGACCCGTCGCTTGACACCTCAGCTTCGTCCTGGTCTGCCATTCACAACCTGATTGGGCGTTGCGGAGCCTATCTCGCAGATGCTCTCTTGCAAGGGCTGGGGTGGACGGCGTACGCAATTCCGATTGGCCTTCTGCTGGTGGGTGCGCGCCGCATGTTCAACCGGCCCTTCGCCGCTCCTCGCACCAAGGCCGTAGGCGCGGTGCTGCTCGTGGCCTCCCTTGCCGCGCTCCTTGACCTCGTTCCCGCGGCGCCGCCGGTGGCGGGATTGATCCGCTCCGGAGGCCTTGCCGGCTATCTGCTGCGAGCGGGGCTGGTGAACGCCTTCAATCAACTCGGCGCCGCCATTGTGGCAGGCACTGTGTTGCTGGCTTCGCTCTTTCTGGTGACAAAGTTCTCCTTTACCTATGCCGGACGGTTTCTGAAGGCGCAGTTTGCGCCGCTCGCGGGGATCGGACTGAGCTGGCGCGCCTGGCGTGAGGGCCGTGAGCGCGAACGCCTGAAGAAGAAGCTCGAAGAAGAGCGCAAAACGGGCAAGCCCCCCATCGTGGTGGAGCGCCCAAGCCAGCCACTGACGAGATCGGCCGCTCGCCCCGTGCCCGCTGCCCCCCCGGAACCCGAAATCAAACGCCGAACGCCATGCTCCGTCGAATCGTTGGATGGCGACGAGGAAGATGGATCCGTGTTTGAAGATGAGGCATCGGAGCCGCGTGTGGTGGAAGGTCAGGGCCTTGGTTTGTCGCCGAAGGCCTCTCTGACGCCTGCTCCCGCTGAGGGCCGACGTGCGGTTTCCAACCCAGGCAAGGTTGGCATTGTGCGGCGCAAATACAAGTTGCCGAGCCCCAGCTTGCTGCGGCCGCCTGAAGAAGAGCAAGGAGTGGACGAAGCCGAACTCAAGGAGCGGGCCTCACGTTTAGTCGAGAAGCTCGCCGAATTCGACGTCACCGGCGCGGTGACCCAGATTCATCCGGGGCCAGTGGTCACCACCTTCGAATTCAAGCCCGAGGCCGGCATCAAGTACAGCCGCATCACCAATCTGGTTGATGATCTCTGCCTGGCGCTGAAGGCGGAGTCCATCCTTATCGAGCGCGTTCCGGGCAAGTCAACCGTGGGCATCGAAGTGCCCAACGTGCACCGCGAGGTGATCTATCTGCGCGAACTGGTTGAAGGCAGCGACTTTGCGAGCTCGCCCTCCAAGCTCACGCTCTGCATCGGCAAGGACATCACCGGCAAGATGAAAGTGGCCGACCTCACTCAGATGCCGCACGTTCTCATCGCGGGATCAACGGGCTCGGGCAAAAGCGTGGCCATCAACGCGATGATCGTCTCGATGCTCTACAAGGCCACTCCGGACGAAGTGCGCATGATTATGATTGATCCCAAGCGCCTGGAGTTGAGCCTCTATGATGGCATTCCGCACCTTTACACGCCGATCGTGACCGAACCGAAAGTGGCGGCCAATGTGCTGCGGCGCGCGACTGCCGAAATGGAAGATCGCCTGAAGAAACTGGCCGAGCAGGGCGTGCGCAACATCGAGCAGTACAATCGCATATTCGAATCGGGGTCCACGCTCAACCTCTTTGACAACGACGGCGAGCCGCAGGGGCCGTTGCCTTACCTGGTGATTGTGATTGATGAGCTGGCCGACTTGATGATGGTGGAGCCGCAGACCGTGGAAGAATCGATTACTCGTCTTGCCCAGATGGCGCGTGCCGTGGGCATTCACCTGATTCTCGCCACTCAGCGGCCTTCGGTGGACGTCATCACAGGCCTCATCAAGGCGAACATGCCTTCGCGTATCTCCTTCCGGGTGGCGTCAAAGGTGGACTCGCGCACTATTCTGGACGCCAACGGCTCCGAA
>JASHYZ010000301.1 GCA_030042795.1 Terriglobia bacterium
ATGGCAGTCAGTAGGTGAACCCTCAGGCTCCGCGGCCCTCACAGCCGCTGCCAACCCTTGGGCAAAATAAAGAACCAGACAAGCTACTCGGATGGCACGAGAGAGCATTCCAGGGTATGCGGTCAAGCCGGCAATCACTGTCATACGCTCCTAACCACCGAAGGAAATGCCGACCCAATATGAATCTTCGCTTACCTATCGTCCAGAATCCTACCCCTGCCCAGCTAGCGCGTCAAGCGGCTGTCCTCGTCCACAGCCGTTCCAGAATCAGGACGTTGGCAAGGGGCGCTCTAACAGGTTGTTGAAAAACATTTCGGAACCGTGTCATTCCGAGCAAAGCGAGGAATCTCGCTCTGAAACTAAAGGAACTACGAGATTCCTCGTCGCCGGCGGCTCCTCGGAATGACAGTCGGGACGAGTTTTTCAACAACCTGCTAAGCCCGAAAAGTCACGATGTCCTTTACGAGACCTCAAAATTCGCTTCGGCTTGGCTCCGCCGATGTTTACTTAAATTATAACACCGCACCGTCATGGATGAGCAACTCTTTTCTTATCAACAACCTCTTGGCTTTACAAAAATAACTCATTTGTTTTCATGTACCTATTGGCTTTGAAGCTCGTGGAAAAACCATTGTCCTTTGTTTTCAATAACCTCTTGGCTTCGTTCGGAACATTGGGTGATGTGTGCTCGAAGACGCTTTGAGCGCCTCACGCCAGCCTGCCCAACTGATTCTGCCGATCGTGCGACGAATGACCCAGGCCTTGTATACCCCGCAAGAACAGACCTTGGGGGGTGCCGTGGCGGCGCGCAAAACCGGCGATTGCGGTGACGGCGGGTCAGGCACAGAAAGCTCCAGTGGATGCACTTGAACTTAGCACGCTTCGGGTGGTCTGTCAAGTCAGATAGGCTTGAGGATGAGCGAGTGCGATGTAGGCTAGAATTAGAGTCCCTGGAGCGGCTGTTGGGGTCGCATCGGCTTATGTTGCCTTCTGTTGGAGTGGCCGCGGCAAGCCCCGGCCGTCACGGGCAGGATGCCCGTGCCATGCGGGAATGTAGAATTCCATGTGGCAGCCGCCTCTACGGGCCACCGGACTGACTGCCGGAGCCCGCCAATCCCATCCCTATCTGCGCCGGATTCCCCCGCGCGCCGCTCGCCTTCAGCAGCGTCTCCTCTTCCTGCCGCTTCTCACGCTGAAGCCTCTGGGCCAGGGCGAGTTGCTGTTGAGACTCCGCCTGACGGCCTAACTTTCGATAGACCTGTGCCAATTGATAATGGGCTTCAGCACGCTGCGGATCGAGCTTGAGGGCCGCCTGATAGACGCGAACTGCGTCCTGTGACCGGTCCAATCGCTCCAGGGCCTTACCCTGGTCGATGAGGACGCGGGCGTTCTGGGGTTCTTCTTTGGCAAGCGCCTCCAACAGCGGCAGGGCCTTCACCGGCTGCTGGTTCATCAGGTAGGTATCCGCCAGGTAGAACTTCGCCTCGTCAAAACGCGGGTCAAGCTTGAGGGCCTGCTCGAGCTCGGTTTCCGCTTCCGGGTAACGCCGTACCTTCCAGTACATGAATCCCAGGGAAAATCTCACCGTGGAGTCAGCGGGGAGCTGCTGCCGCGCAGCTTCGAACTCGACGATGGCTTGGTTGTAATTCCCGAGGCCATCGTAGGCTTGTCCTTGCAGAATGTGCAGCCAGGGCGAGCCGGGGTCAAGGTTCTGGAGTCTGTCAAAGGTGGCAAGCGCCTTGGCGTACTGCTTGTTCTCGAGATAGGCGCGGTCCAGCAGATACACGGTTCCCGCGTCCTGCGGATTCAGGCGCGAAGCCGCTTCAAGCTGAGGAATGGCCCGGGCGTAGTCGTCCGCGCCAACCAACGCCACGCCCAGCAGTTCTCGGGCCTGGAAATTCCCGGGCTCATTTTCGGTCGCGACTTCCAGGGGATGCGTGGCGCGCCGGTAATCCTGCATTTTGATATAGGCGATGCCGAGGTTCAGATTGGTGCCGAACTCGTGGGGATTGAGCGCCAAGGCGCGCTTGTAATACCCGATTCCTTCTTCAAACTTGTCTTGTCTCACAAAGAGGGCGCCGAGACGGTTGAAGGCGGCAATGGAGTGCGGATCGACCTGGAGAATCTGACGGTAGGCGGCCGCGGCCTGCTCCCATTGGCCCTGTTGTTCCAGGCGCTCGGCGCGCGCGGCCAAAGCGGCCACGTCGTCCTGCGCGCGGCACCATCCGCATGCGATACCCACACACAGTGCGAGTACTAAACTGAAGTTCAGCGCGCTGGGTAGGAGGCGTAGGGGCGGCCCTTGTGGCCGCCCAACGGATGGTGCGAGGAGGGATGTGCCGGACAATGGGGCGGCCACAGGGGACACCCCTAGCAGGGTGCGGAAAAATGTTCGGAACCGTGTCATTCCGAGCCCGTTCGCTCCTCCGCTGCGAACGGTTCCTTCGCGTTGCTCAGGACAGGCTCTGAGCGCAGCGAAGGAGCTCCGGGTAAAGTTCGCGAGGAATCTCGCTTCTGAAATTAAAGGAAATACGAGATTCCTCGTCGCCTTGGGCTCCTCGGAATGACAGATTGGACGGGTTTTTCCGCAGCCTGCTAGGACTGGATCGGGCGAGACCATTTCTTGATGATAAGGCATTTGGGCTATACTGACAGCAGCAAGGGACAACTGGTAGTGGGTCAATTTGAGGTCAAGACTATCGAGGCCGTTTTCGACGGTGAAGCGTTCCGTCCGGATGCGCCCGTGGAGATTCCTCCAAACACCCGCGTACGCTTGACGGTTGAAAGCCCGATAAGCTCGCCTGCAGCGGGATCGTTTCTGCGTACCGCTCGCGTCTTGGAGCTTTCCGGTCCTCCTGATTGGTCCGCCAAACTGGAAGCTTACCTGTATGGCCAGAAGGCTGATCGGTAGCGGGAGCATCTTCCTGCTGGTCAAAATCGCATTTGGATTGGCGATCATACTGGCGTCACCTGTCCGCAGCGCTGCCATCGCCGATTCACAAGCTCCGCCGTCCATTATCCTTATCTCCGTTGACACCTTGCGCGCGGATCACCTGAGCTGCTACGGCTACCGGCGGACGCCGACACCTCACATCGACGCCATCGCACGCGGGGGGACGATCTTTAGCCAAGTTGACTCCCAAGTGCCGTTGACCCTTCCTTCTCATGTGTCACTCTTCACCTCCACTTATCCTTTCGCCAACGGAATTGAAGACAACGCGGTGGCGTTAGGGCCGGAGGCCGTGACCCTGGCAACGGTCCTCAAGTCTCGCGGCTACCGCACGGGCGCGTTCGTGGGCGGCTTCGTGCTCGACCGCCGCTTTGGACTCAATCGAGGCTTTGACGAATATGACAGCCCTTTTGACCTCCGCCGCCAGGTCGGCAAAGACCCCAGCGAAATCAAGCGGCTGGGCCAGGATGTCACAAGCTCGGCCGAAAAGTGGCTGGCGGAAAACGCCGGCTCACCGTTCTTCGTTTTTCTCCACCTCTACGACCTGCACACCCCGTACGAGTTACCGCAAGGCAAAAGGCCGCCCCGCGGCTCATCCGGGTACGACGTTGAGCTTGGTTACGTCGATAGCGTCATTGGACAATTCTGGAATTTTCTCGATCAACGTCATCTGCTCGCCAACACCCTGGTGGTCTTTGTTTCCGACCACGGCGAGAGTCTCGGCGATCACGGGGAGACCACTCACGGGTATTTCATTTATCAAAGCACCCTACACGTGCCCCTGATCTTTCACTGGCCCGCTGACTCAGGTTCGTTTCGCGCCCGAATCGATGAGCCGGCGAGCCTGCTGGATGTGGCGCCGACCGTCCTTCAGTATTTGGGCCTTTCCGAGCCGCCACAGTTTCAGGGCCGAAGCCTTCTGAGTACGCTTCGTGGCCAAGCCTCGGGCGCCGGCGAGGAGATTTATAGCGAGAGTCTGTATGCTCACGATCACTTTGGAACCAGCTCGCTACGCAGCTTGCGCGTGGGCGCCTATCAGTACATCGAAGCGCCCAAGCCCGAGTTGTATAACCTGGCGCATGATCCGCAGGAGACCGCCAATCTCTACGCTGCGAAGCATGCGCTGGCGCTGAGTTTCCGCGAGCGTCTCGCCGGGCTGCGCGCCCGTTATCAATCGAAGAATGGCGCGGCCCCGGCCAGCCTCTCTCCTGAGGTTGTCGAGCGTCTGCGTTCGCTTGGGTATCTCTCGGTGAGCAGCTCCCATCCTGCCTCTTTGGACACTGGGCCGGACCCCAAGGATCGCATCCGTGCCTTCGAAGAATACGGTCGCGCCCTGCTGCAGGCCGCGGCCGGCGACCTGACGGGCGCAGACGCTGAGATGAGACGATTGCTGAAAGAGGATCCCAATCTGATTGACGTCCGCGTGAGTCTGGGGCTCGACGAGCAGAAACTGAACCAGCACGAACAGGCCATCCAGGAGTTTCAGCAAGTATTGCGGCAAGACCCGCTGAATACCCTGGCGCATTTTAATCTGGCGGTCAGCGAGTTCGCGCTCCGCCGTCAGGATGATGCCGTGAAGGAACTTCAAGCGGTGCTCGCCATTGCGCCTTACTACACGCGCGCTGAAGAGCTTCTGGGAACGATCTGGCTTCAGAAGAACGACTACAGCCGCGCTCGCGCCCAGTTCAGCCACTTGCTGACGATCGATCCCAATAACTACACCGCGCACTACAATCTGGGCGTGCTGGCGGTGATGGAAAAGCAGTGGACAGAGGGAGAGCAGCAGCTCCGAGCGGCCCTCGACATCGAGCCCGCTTCTCCGGAAGGGCACAACACACTCGGGAGCCTCTACCTTCAGCTCGGCGAACTGGACAAGGCGCGGCAGGAGTTTGAGCATGCGGTCAGCCTGCAGCCCAAATTCGCCTGGGCCCATTACAACCTCGGCCTCGTTCTGCATCAGGAGAAGCAGGACCAAGCGGCGCTTCGGGAGTTCCAGCTTGCCACCGACGCCGATCCTGAGTTCTCCGCCGCGCGAGAAGCAGCTCGAAAGCTGGAAGAGTCGAGACCGTAGGGCTGCTTCCTACAAAACCGCCTCTCGTAACACGATGCTCCGGCTATGACTCCATCAAAAAGTGCAAAGGCAAAGTAAAGGTATAGATGTTGCGAACGTTTCGAACAAACGGAACAGAACATGTTTACAGAAGGGTAGGAAAGCGGAATAAGACGCCGGGTGGCGCCCCTGCGGCAACTGAAATGCCGGCCGGCTTTGGAGGACACTCGACCGAGGGGATGTAAATCGAAGCGCTCGAAGGGATTCCATGGTAGGCCCGAACGGACTCGAACCGTTGACCTCTACCGTGTCAAGGTAGCGCTCTAACCGGGCTGAGCTACGGGACTGACTACAATCGATCAGCTTATCGTATGCGATTCTAGCACAGTTCCGGCTGGGTGCACATTTGGTGCACACTCGGTAGTGTCTCAGGTTGACGTAGGGGACTTTCAGGTCTGGAGGCGGCTCTCAAGGCCAGCCGCTGGATTTCAGGCCGATGACCAAAGCCTGCCACCGATCATTTGTCAGATCGAGGGTGATGGCTAAGACGAGATGGCCCTCATTTGCTCAGCGTCCCTCAAGCTCTCACTGGAGAGACGGCGGCAGTTCGCTCGCGAGCGCCCCTTTGTTCAACAGTCCTCACTCGCAAGCGTCATCTGGAGCGTGTACTAGAGTCTATTCAAATAGCCTAACGCCTCGCAGCACTGCTCTGAATGGTACGGAGTTACATCGTATCGCGATCCATCGTCATGAGCCCAGAGTGGGATTCAATGCAGCCTCCACCAGATCGCCCAATTGTTTGGCGGTGAACTCGTTTCCTTCCAGATTGGTGATCAGATTTCCCTGACGATCAATGATGACGGTGTGGAGTGAATGGATGATCGTCCCTTCACCGGGTTTGTAAACGACACCGAACAAGCTAGTGACTTTCTTGATGGAAGGCGGCGGTCCGGTGAGGAAATGCCACGACGCCCCGTCCGCTTTCCAAATGCTTGCGTATTTGGCCAGAACCTCGGGCTGGTCGTTTGTAGGGTCGAGCGTGACGGTGAGCAAGACGAGGTCATTCCCCATTTGCTTTCGGAAGCGCTTTTGGAGCTGCCCGAAGTTGTTGGAGAGGCGAAAGCAGAAATTAGGCAGCGAGCAGCCGGTGTAGACGAACGTCATGGCCACGATCTTGCCCCGGAACTGCGCTAGTGTCACTCGCTGGCGGTTCTGATCCGTCAGTGAAAAGTCCGGAACATGCTGGCCGGGAGCTAACTCCACCTCGGACGATGCGTTTGAAAGCTCTTTTTCCACCGTCGCCAGGCGCATAGCGCCTTGCGGATCGGGTTCAACGCTGGCGAAGGAACGCACTCGAAGATTCTCGGCAAAAGATGAATCCTTCGTCACGATCAACGCGAAGTCCACCATCATACCGGGGCGCAGCCCGTCGAGCTCCCGGCGTTGCCGGACCTGCAGCGGCATCACCATAGCTTCCATGAAACCCGGAATCTCCTGGATCGACAGAACGATTTCGTTGCGTTCCGGAATCACTTTCAAGACCAGTCCAGTCCCGGCGTAGCTCTGCGTTGCGGCGCCCGGCGAGGCGAGGACCAGCAACGAGACGATGGCCACTCCTACGCCAGTCAGAAGCTGCGCTCTACGTTTCATGAATCTGCTTTCCCTTCGCCTCGAATGACGCGCGTGGATCAAGTCTCGCCTGCCTGCTTCCCTAAGTATAGCCACACACGTGTCAGGGGAAGGGCGGGGCTTTCAGAGTCTGTGTGAAAACTCGCGCTTGACGATTGTCCAGGACGGACCCCCGCCTTCGCGGGGGTGACAGTGGTGGACTTAGACGCCCTATTCCGGCTTCGTCATTCCCGCGAAAGCGGGAATCCACGAGTTTTCACACAGACTCTTTCAACCCCGCCCTTTCTCCGAATTGTCACTATAACTTGAGATCTTCATCAACCCTGGTCCGCTGCTCGCTTGGGCAGCGGAATCTTCGGTCTGTTCAACGTCACATACTGATTAGCCGATTCCTGGATCGCAATCACCTGGTTCGATCGGACGCCGGAAAACACCTGGGTGGCGCCGATGGCCGGCCATGACACCTCAATCGATTCAATCTTCGCAGCCGGGCCTAAGCCGATGTGTTGCTCCAAAGGGCTCGCTCCAAAAGAGCCGCCGCTTCCCACGGTGCGATGAATGAAGCGGCGTCCGCGGCCCTCGTTTTGCACCGTCACCTTTATTCGGGTGCCAATGACCGCGCGGTTGCTCTTAACTCCCGTCAGTTTGATCCTAATCCAGTCGTTGGCGTTGCCGGGGTTCTTGAAGAACCGGAAGGCATGCCGGTCGCCGAGCGCCACACCGCCGATAACCGTCAGAATGTCTTGCTGACCGGTGTTGCTCATGTCGGCGAAAGCCACGCCGTGCCCTTTGTGCAGCTCTCCGGTGCCTGATGACGCCGTCACGTCCGCAAACCTTTTTCCTTCGTCATTGCGCAGCAAAACGTTGGGAACCAATGACCCGTAGGACGGGTCGCCGGTCCCGAGATAGATATCAAGAAAGCCGTCGTTATCCACGTCTCCGAAGTTGGCTCCCATCGGTAGGAAGACTTTATCCAGCCCAACATCCGAGGTGACGTCGTCAAAGGCGCCGTCCCTGGAGTTCTTGTAGAGCTTCAAAGTGATCGCGTTTGGCGGAAGACCGAGATAAGTGCGGATGGTTTCATCGACAGAGCCGGAATAGTAACTCGTCACAAACAGGTCAAGCCACCCATCATTGTCGTAGTCGAAGAACCAGGTGGTAAAGCTCTTTCCGAAGGGATCTTGCACACCCGCTTCGCGGGCAACCTCCTTGAAAGTATTGTTGCGATTGTTGTGGTATAGGAAGTTGTTGCTACTCAGGTTGGAAACGTAGAAATCGATGTACCCGTCGTTGTCGTAATCTCCCGCCACCACGCCTTTGGTAAACGCGATCCGATCTACGCCGGAGGAGGCAGAGATATCCTCGAAGGTTCCGTCACCCTTGTTCAGGAAAAGGTGACTGGGACCCCGTTCGTTGCCCACAAACAGATCGAGCAAGCCATCGTTGTTGATGTCGGCCCAAACGGCTGTTTGCGTTGCGATCAGTTCGGTCAAGCCCGCCTGCGCCGTCACGTCGGTAAAGGTGCCGTCGCCATTCCCGCGGAATAGCGAGAGTGGCAAGGGATACTCCCACGCCCCGCGCAAAACCAGAACGTCCAGGTTGCCATCGTTGTTGTAGTCGCACTGAATCATATTCAGTCCGCCGATCTCTGCTTTCAGGCCCGACCGCTCGGTTTCATCACTGAAGGTTCCGTCGCCGTTGTTGCGAAAGTAGTGCAGCGGCTGCCCGGGAATTTGGTCGTTCATGTCTGACGTGATGATGTCGAATAATCCGCGATTTTCGAAATCATCAACAATGATCCCTCCCGAGGTCGACATGAACCCAAGACCCGCATCGGAAGCGACGTCGGCAAACCTTCCTATGGGCTCGGTCGATTTGAACCCGTCCAAGGGAATGACCTGCTTGGTCGAAACTGCGCTCGGGTACTTCCCGAGCGTCATGCAGGTTAGGTTCATCAGCCATCTTGCTTCAAGATCGTCGGGATCCTGCTCGAGGTATTTCTCGAAGTGATCGAGCGCCTTCTCGGAGTCGGAC
>JASHYZ010000302.1 GCA_030042795.1 Terriglobia bacterium
GGTTCGGTTTTCGGTCTTCGGGACTCGCGACTCGGGGTTTGGTTGCTGGTTGTAGGCAATCAGTTCGTGGTTCCCCGCCGAGTCGATGAAGAAATAGCTTCGGCTTGGCGTCTTTGCGCCTTTGCGTGAGACCTGAGCTTTCAGCCGTCAGCGGCAGGAGCGACGAGTACAACCGGTGATGAAAGCTGAAGGCTGAACCTGTATTGGGAGCGGATGCTCATCGGTAGCAGTTCCGAACACCAAAACCCGAACTCCGAATCCCGGCAAACTATGGAAACTTTCCTAGATCGAATCCTGGTTGAGAAGCGCGCCGCGGTCGCAGCGGCCAAGCGCGAGGTCCCGCTCGGCCGCATCCGAGAATTAGCGGAGCAACGGCGAGAGCAGTCTCTTAACTGCCGGGACTTCGCTGCCGCCCTCGCACAGCAGGGTCTAGGCGTGATCGCGGAATTGAAGCAGGCTTCGCCGTCGCGCGGGCTGCTCTGTTCCGACTATCGTCCCCGCGAGATCGCAGAAGGATACGAGAAGGCGGGCGCCCTTGCCCTTTCCGTGCTGACGGAACAGCAGTTCTTTCTCGGCTCGCTTGAGCATCTCTCAGCCGCCCGCCAGGCCACCGCGCTTCCGGTTCTGCGCAAGGACTTTATCGTCGACGCGTACCAAGTGTACGAATCGGTTGCCGCCGGCGCGGATGCCTTGCTGCTGATCGTCGCAGCGCTGGAGGACAAAGACCTTTGCGAACTAATCGAGCTATCGAACCGTCTGCAGATCGCCGCGCTTGTGGAGGTGCACAGCGAGGAAGAAGTTGCCCGCGCGCTTGACTCAGGGGCAGGCATTATCGGGATCAACAACCGTGACCTGCGGACCTTTGAGGTGGACCTCGAAACTTCGCTGCGCCTGCGCACGAGCATTCCAAGAGGTTGTGTCACAGTAAGCGAAAGTGGCATCGGCACCGTATCTGATCTCCAGCGGTTGGCTGATGCTGGCTTTGATGCCGTGCTGATCGGCGAGCGGTTAATTACGCAGTCCAACCCCGGAAGGGCGCTCTCGGAACTGCTTGGGCGGCACGGGTCAAAAGCCGGAATTGAGGAGTTAGAAGTCAGAAGAAAATAGGAGTCAGAAACTGAAAGTAAGAAGCCAGAAGTCTGAAGCCAAGAACCAGGAGTCAAAAGGCCAGAAGCAGTGAGTCTGATGGTCTGGGCCTCAAGATTGGGTGCGGGGCATTTGGATTGTCGGCTTTCGAGCCGAGGAGAGACACAACTGTAAACCCCAACGTTCCGAACGAAGCCAAGAGGTTGTTGAAAACAAAGGACAATGTTTTTCCCACAACGATCAAAGCCAAGAGATATTTGAAAATAAACGGGTTATTCGTTCAAAGCCAAGAGGTTGTTGATAAATAAGGTGGTTATCGGCATACATATAGGAGGATGGGGAAGGGAGGAGAGGCCCTTGCTGGATTTCAGCATCCGATGCCGGGGCTAGCCAACCGCCCTTTACCGCTCGCTCCCAGCCCTGGGGTCACAGCCATTTGTGCCCGTTTCGAAAGCCATGACACCAGCTTCTTTTCTCCTTGATTGACTCGAAGGATGGCGGCACGACGAACCATCATGCAAGCGCGATTTAGCAACCCTGGATGCAAACGGAGGCAGTGCGATGAAAGGTGAGACAGCTTACAAAATTCTCGAATGGGAGCGGAACGAAACGCTAGACGGGGAAGAGTACAAGGCCGTCATCGAACGGGTCCGTTCGGATGGTGGGAAGGCTCTACAGCGTATTTTCACTCGAAAAGTTGACACTGGCAGCTCGTACACCGTGTTTACGCACCTCGCATTTGGAGAGGGTGGGATGTCCCAGACTATTATCGTCTCGGGCCAAAAAGGGCAGGTTTCCGGAAACACAAGAGCCGATCAAGTTGAAACGGTACTTATATCTTCAGATGGGACGGTTCATCGCCAGCCTAAGAGAACAGTTGAGGTGCTACTGGAAAATCCCTTTAAGGGGCTCTCTCCCGACGAGCTTCTTAATCGAATAGGAAGCGACGTCCGAGAACGCCTTCGTCAGCTTGGTGAGACCGGTCGCCAATGCGATCTCAAAAGCTGACCAAGCCAAGCAGATTTTGAGGTCCACCGAGAAAAATCGGCATGCCAACCAAAATCGAGTGACTTACCGGACTATCAGACCGTCAGCGAACGCCGCTCGCAAGGATGAGGATTTAGGGCTGCTCGGCTTCCAAAATTTGTAGGGATATCCTTAATTTCGGAAATCGAATTTGAAAGTCAATCGCCATCCGACCACAAGCTATTGAAAACAGGATGAGTTTTGAGCTACCGGGTGTGTTACACTGGCAGTCAGCGTGCACACGAGCATGGTGACAATTTCTGCCCGGAGGGGGCAACACCGAAGTCAGATCATGGCGCCCAAGCCTAATTTCCGCTTTGCCACTGTCTTCGTAACACTGCTGAGCCTTGGACTCGCGGTGTATGGGTACCTGAGCATCCGTCAACAGATCAGCTACCAACTGCCCAGTGACGGTGTGTCGTGGGTGGACTCAGCAGCCGGTGTGCGGGCTTGGCGAGTAACGCCCGGTAGCGCGGGCGAAGCTGCCGGCGTCCGCGAAGGCGACATTCTGAAGGCCGTCAATGGAACGTCGGCCTCCAAGGCGGACGAGGTTGCCCGAGCCGTGTACGAAGCGGGAGTCGGGGCAAAGCTGCAGTATGACCTCGATCGTGATGGACGGCCGATCGAAGCCCAAGTCACCGTTGGGCCGGAGCACGATGCTTACTCGCTTCGGGGCTATCTCGATGTGGTGGGGCTGGTTTACCTCTTCATTGGCGCCTTCATCCTACTGCGGCGATGGGAGGCCCCAAAGTCGTGGCACTTTTATCTGTTCTGCCTCACCTCGTTCGTACTGTACTGCTTCCATTACACGGGTAAGCTCAATCTCTTTGACCAGACGGTTTACTGGCTCAACGTCGCCGCCGGTCTTTTGCAGCCCGCGATTTTCTTGCACTTCTGCCTCACTTTTCCCAAGCCGCTTCCGGCGCTGCGGCAGAGGCGCTGGTGGGTGCTGCTGGTTTATGTGCCCGCTACGTTGCTGGGGACGGTTTATCTGATGGCGGTGAGGGGCCCGCTTGACACCGTGCGAGAGGCGCTTTGGCTGGCGGATCGGGCCGGCAGTTTGTATTTAGCCGCCTTCTTCATCCTGGGCGGTGTTGTTCTGGAGCGGTCATACCGGCAAAGCCGCACGCCCCTGCGCAAGCAGCAATTGAAGTGGGTAACGCGCGGCACGTACGTGGCCATCACGCCATTCGCTGCACTTTACGCCGTACCCTATTTCCTGGGCTTCAATCCTGCCCCTTGGATGAAGCTCTCGGCGCTGACACTCATCCTTCTTCCGCTGACCTTCGGCTACGCTCTTATCCGCTACCGGCTGATGGATGTAGATATTATTTTCCGGCGCGGAATTGCTTACACGTTGGCCACGGCGGTGATCGTCGGGGCGTATTTCGCGGTGCTTGGCCTGTTTGCAGATTTCTTCCGCAGCCGGGTACACGATCTTGGCCGCGGCGGCTGGATTCTGGCATTGGTGGTAATTGCCGTGGTCTTTCAGCCGTTCGTGAACTGGATTCAGGCCCGGCTCAACCGCTTTTTCAACCCCGAACGCTATGACTATCGGCAGACTTTGCTGCAATTTGCGCGGGAGCTCACTTCTGAGCTGCGGGTAAACCGGCTGCTGGAACAGGTCACCGAAAGGTTGGCAGAGACACTGGATGTGGAACGAGTGGCAGTCATTCTGGCCTCAGACGAGAGCCAAATGAACTTGGCCGCGGCGCACGGCACCATCGCGCCCGAATCCGCCGATTTCAGTTTCCTGCACTCGTCGAATACCGATCTCGCCAAGGGTTACCTGTTCTTTGAGAGTGTCCGGCGCGTGCTGGGCATACCGCCCGGCGCACAAGCTACCATCGAACAGCTTGACCTGCATTACTATCTGCCCTTCAAAATCAAGGACCGCACGCTCGGCTATCTGGGTTTGGGGAAGACACGCCAGGGAGGGTATCTTTCGAGTGAGGACGTTGACCTGCTCAAGACGATCTCCGGCTACGTCAGCATCGCGCTGGAGAACGCCCGGCTCTACGAATC
>JASHYZ010000303.1 GCA_030042795.1 Terriglobia bacterium
AATTTCGGATGATCAGCGCCTGCGGTCGGGAGCCCTTGCGGCCCGAGCCAGCTTCCGTCGCCTGCCGCCGCTACCTCGACTCCAGTGAACGTGCGCGAATCGAATGGAAGGAAGAGGTGGAGTTCAGCCGCTTTGAAGCAGGGTTTTGAACCGCGTGCCTTTCCCAACGGCGACCCACCTCACGGACCTTCGGGAAACTCAGATCACGTGCGAAGATCTGAAGCCGAGCTTCTCCTCGCGCCACGACTGCGACCACACCAGTCTTGGTTGTGTTTGCGGCCGCGAGCGCCGCCGCATTTCGGCCCGCACCATCGGAGCCAGACGGCGGCCTCGCAACTCGTCACTGGTAAACTTCCAGGGCCGGCGAATGAACCCGAGCCGGTACAGCGCCCATTCCGCCTCTCTGATTGCCAGCAGCATAATGGCTCGTTGGTAGCGATGCAACCGTGAAGAATGATGGGCCGTTGATTTTCCGGGCGAACCATGCCGGGAAGTGTTTGCTCCTGCCAGGCAGCAGTGCGGCCGAAAGTCCGCTTCCCCGGTTCGAGAGTCACTTAGCAGCAGCGCCAGCCGCTCGTCCGAGTACGCAGTTCTCAAGAGGACGCGTAGCGTCCTCTTGCAACGTTTCAGTTCAGAATCCAAAGTTACCTCACTTGCTTCGTGGCGGTCTTAGCTACCGGGCAGACTACTCTATGCGCTTTCCAGGTTCGAGCTCCCCGGCTCCCGAACATCTCTGAGCACCTCGCGGGCCGTTGACATTGTCTACGTTCGCCATCCGAAAGACGGGAGTCGATGTTATAGTAAGCTATTGATGCTATTGTAGTTGATGGAGGTCTTCGAGGACGAAGAGGGCAAGCGAGCTTTATCCCATCACGGTCTTTGCGCTCGCCACCTGGAGGAAAATCCTTTCCCTTTTCTGGTACAGGTTTCTCCTTGAACCAACCCCTGAATCGGTTTATGGCAACCAAACAAAACATGAAGGGAACTCGCCAAATTTGTGACGCATCTAAGAACCATGTACACGGTAAGGTGGTGTACGGTAACGGAACTTTGAGAGGGGGGAACGAGGTCAGACTTACCCAGAGGTAAAGCAGGCTCATAAATGCCGCGTCAAAGCTCAAGCACAAAAGGAGAAAACCTAGATCATGGGTACAGAGCTGCAAACCCCGGAAGTCAATCCCAATTTTCGTCCTTTCAGACTCGATGTTCCGCTGCACGATCTGCTTCAGAAGCCAGGAACCACCCGTCCGCTCGCGCCGCCGCCACCCGATAAGAGCCAGCAGCTTCCCACTCCGGTCTTCCCCATGCATCCGGAGTTGCTCACGGATGAGTGGCTGCCGCAGGACGAACACGGTTCTCCCACGGACCCGTACAAACGGAGCTGGCCGCCGTCGTTGGTTTACCGTTGCATGCGCGGCTGGCTGTTCCCCTACATCAAGTCGCGCGTGCTGCCGGGTGAGTTTCATCCCATCATCGCCTACCTCTTCACTGAGTGGAAATGCAACCTTGATTGCCACTATTGCTGGGCGTTTGACAACAAGGTGAAGGGCATGTCGGAGGACGTTGCCAGGCGCTCCATCGATTGGCTTCACTCCACCACCTGCCGCGTGCTGGCGCTGATGGGCGGCGAGCCGCTGCTGCGTCCTGACTTCGTGCATAAGGTTGTGTACTACGCGGCCAAAAAGGGATTTTGGGTTTACATTCCCACCAATGCCCGCCTGCTGCGTCCGGCCGTGATTGATCGCCTGGCAGACGCGGGTGCCGCGATTTTCAATTTCGCCGTCGATGTGGTGGATGAAAAGCCCGGGCTCCCCAAGGCGCTCAATCCGGTGCGTCAATATTTCGATTATCTGGTCAGAAAGCAGTATCGCTACGGATATTCCGTGTTTTTCAACATCAACATCTGCCGCAACAATCTTGATGACGTCAAGCAGCTCACGGAAATCGCTCACTCCAACGGCATCGCTACCGATTACCACATCAACGAATCGCCGATGATTGACCAGCCGCACTTCAAGCACCTCGACGAGAACAGCACCTACATCACGAAAGAGGATTGGCCCCGCGTGGATGCGCTGGTGGACTGGATCATCGAGAAAAACAAGTCCGGCTACAAGATGGTGAACTCGGTGAAGCGCCTTCAGGATATGAAGGACTTCATGCGCGGCAAAGTGGAACCCTGGAACTGCCGCGCCGGCCAGAACAACGTCATCATCCGCGTGGACGGGACGCTCGCGCCCTGCTTCCCCATGTACTCGGCCACGTACGACTGGGGCGCCATCGGCAACCACAAGTTCGAGGTGAAGCAATTGGACGAGATGAAGACGGAGTGCCAGACGCATTGCTTCTCCACGCTTAATCACAACCTCGGCTATTGCTACGATGACCGCCGCGTGATCAAGTGGATGCTCCGGCAGACCGCGCGCGCCTTCCAGGGCGTCAGCGGCAGCTTTGATGACTAGCCCGAAGGCACCAGGGAAGGCGGGGCTTTGCACATTCCCATTCACAGTGACCGTGGCGATGGCGGTGCCTGACGTTTTGTTTGCCCAGGAGCCACCCATCTTCTGACGTCTCCGTGTTTTCTGTGCCAAGAAGCTCTCAACACTAAGACCCCAGAGTCTCCGTGAACTCCGTGTTGAGAGGCTTCTCGGCGCAGAGGTCACGGAGAACTTCGGTTTGGTTACAGCCAGCCGCGCTGCGACATCTGTGGTGAGACCTGCATTGTCCGCCAAGAAAAAGCTGACCGCGAGTACCACGGGGATGGCCGTCACGCTCGTGCTGTGTCTGGCCGTTGCACCGTTCGCAACCGGCGCCGCTCACAAATCCCAAGCCTCGAACCCTCCCACCTTTTACCGCGACGTATTGCCCATTCTTCAGGACCATTGCCAGAGTTGCCACCGGCATGACGGCATTGCGCCCATGCCACTGGTCACGTATAAAGAGACACGGCCGTGGGCTGGGGCGATTCAGAAGGCGGCGCAGAGTAGATCCATGCCGCCCTGGTTTGCCGATCCACAGTTCGGTCACTTCGCCAACGATCCTTCGCTGACCGCGCAGCAAATTGCCACGCTCGCTGGCTGGGCGAGCCACCGAGCGCTGGCCGGTGACCCGCAGGACGCCCCTCCGCCTCGCCATTGGGCCGAAGGCTGGAATATCCCGCAGCCGGATCTCGTGATGAAGATGCCCGCGCCCGTCACGCTTCCGGCGAGCGGCGACGTGGAATACACCTACGAAATCGTGCCCACGGGCTTTACCCAAGACCACTGGGTGCAAATGTCGCAGGTACGTCCTTCGAGCCCGCAGCATGTCCATCACGCTGTGGTTTACATCCGGCCGCCGGGCTCCAAGTGGCTGCAGCACGCGCCGGTGCGTATACCGTTCACCGCCTCGACCCTGAAGGACGAACAGGACCGCCGCGACGCCGCCTGGACTGACGCTGACATTCTGTTGGTCTATGCGCCGGGTAGCTCGCCGGACCAGTGGCCGGCTGGGATGGCGAAGTTCATTCCCGCCGGTTCCGATCTTGTCTTTCAAATGCATTACACCACCAACGGCCACGCCGCCAGCGACCAGACGCGCCTGGGAATGATTTTCTCGAAGCAGCCGCCGGCCCAGCGCGTGCTGACCTTGCAGTTGACCAATGACCGTTTCGTGATCCCGCCGGGCGTCGATGATTTTCGGGTGGAAGTGCACGGCACCTTGCCCAATGACTGCACGCTGCTGAGTTTTCTTCCTCACATGCACCTGCGCGGCAAGCGGTTTGAGTACAACATCCTGCACCTGGATGGAACCCTCGAGACCTTGCTGCGGGTGAACTGGAATTTCTACTGGCAGCTCAGCTACCGCCTGGCCGAACCGCGATTCCTCAAAGCCGGCACCGAACTCCAGGCCGTCGCCTGGTTTGACAACTCGCGCAATAACCCTCATAATCCTGACCCGGACGCCGCCGTCCACTGGGGCGACCAGACCTACGACGAAATGATGGTGGGCTTCTTTGACGTCGCCGTGCCCGCTTCCGTG
>JASHYZ010000304.1 GCA_030042795.1 Terriglobia bacterium
GGTCACCGGTCTGGCTGCCTACGCTCATTCCGTGAGCGTCGGGGTCAGTCAGCAGAACGAGTTGCTGCGGGTTTCTCACCGGCAGTGTGCTGAGTAGGACCGAATTGATGACGCTGAAGATCGCAGTATTGGCCCCGATCCCAAGCGCCAGGGTCAGCGTGGCTACAGTGGTGAAACCCGGATTCTTCACCAGCATCCGGATTCCGTAACGAAGGTCTTGTACCAGGGATCCCATCGTGCACCTCGTCTCCTATTGGACGGCGAATTCCCGGGGTTGGATAGTTCCGCACTTGCTGCGATACCGAAATTAAGACCAGTGGCTCCGGACGGCCAGGAGGTTGCGCGTAAACGAACGGAGCTGTGCCGAACGGCCACAGATGTAGCCGTTTCGCTTAGGCCAATGCGGTATACCAGTCGTAAGAATTCTTTGAGTTGTCATAAATACTTAAAATAACCAGTCTTAGAATAGTCGGGTATACTAAATATGGATTAAGCCTCCCACGGCGTAATCCGGAGGTGGTCATGAATACCCAATACGACCTTTTTGAAGTTGTCCCCGACCAGTTCCCCCGCTGGATCGGCGCCGCAGCGAACTTGGCTCATGCCAAGGAGAGGCTGAAAGATCTGGCGCAGTCTTCGTCAGAGGGCGAGTATTTTGTGCGGGACTTCTGCTCCGGTTCAGTGGTGGCCCACTCGCAGAAACGTCAACCTCGCAAGACTGCCGAAGCATAACCCTTCCAAAGCGCCCTTCTGACAAAACACCACCTTAGATCCCTGGCCTGCGGCTCGCTCGCGGCAGACCTCGCTCCCAGGACAATTGGGATCAGCAAGTGGCTTGACGAAAGCGGCGTCAAGCCGCCACACTCCAAGGTACTTCGCACAGCCTACACTGTCTTGTCGCACGAGTCGCATAGGCTCTCCAGGGGGCAGGACACACAGAGAGGCTTGCGGGCCTGGCAGATCTTGCGGCCAAACCAGATCACCTGGTGGGCGAATGAAATCCAGCGTTCGCGAGGCACCAGCTTCATGAGGTCCTGCTCGATCCGCTCCGGCGTCTTTTCTTTGGAGAGCTTCAACCTGCCCGCGATGCGGGAGACGTGAGTATCCACGACGACGCCGCTGGGAATGCCATAGGCGGTGCCGAGCACCACGTTCGCCGTCTTGCGGGCGACGCCAGGCAGCGTCAGCAACTCTTCCATCGACTGGGGCACTTCGCCCTTGAAATCGGCTACCAGTCTTTTGGCCGCGCCGATAATGCTCTTCGCTTTGTTGCGAAAAAAGCCCGTGGACCGAATGTCAACCTGGAGCACCTCAGGATTCAGCGCTGCGAAGTCCTCGGGTGTCGGATACTTGGCGAAAAGGCCGGGCGTCACCCTATTCACGCGCTCATCGGTGCATTGGGCGGAGAGAATCGTCGCCACGAGAAGCTGGAAGGCGTTGCTATGGTGGAGAGCGCATTCAGCTTTTGGAAAGAGCTGATCGAGCGCCGCAAAGATCTTGGCGAGCCGCGCCGGCGAAGTGTAGTCCTTTCGGGTCAACTTCGTTTTTGACTTCGCAGGCGCCGCTTTTCCGGCAGCCTTTTGCGCCTGAGCACGACGCGTTTTGACCTTTCGGCTTGCTGGCATGGCCGTTAGGATAGCACGGATTATTCCCTTTGGTTTTCCGCCACCCAACGCGGTGCTGCTGCGTCCCCGGTGCACCTTGAGCCTTTCGAAGTTTCGAGGAAGTCCAGCAGTTTTCGGAAAGCCTCGCCGCGGTGCGAGACGGCAAATTTCGCTTCCGGGCTCAACTCCGCAAAAGTAGAGCCCAGAGGAGGGTAAAAAAAATAGGGATCGTACCCAAACCCGCCCGTGCCGCGCGGCTGCTCGATGATGACGCCATCAGCGCGTCCTGTGGTTACAGTCAGGATTGTGCCGCGCTCAGCCAGCACAATCACACAGACGTAATGGGCCGTGGCAGGCGGGAGAGGACGAGAAGTTCTAGGAGCGATCGAATCGCCGCTCCAATTCCCCGAATCCATCACGCGGCGCAGTTTCTCGAGCAGCTTGGAGTTGTTGGCGGCGTCGCTTGCGCCCTCACCCGAAAAGCGGGCCGAGAAGACGCCGGGTGCGCCGCCCAGCACGTCCACGCACAATCCTGAATCATCAGCGAAGACCAAGTCTTCGGTTACCTGCGAGTAGTAGAGCGCCTTCTTGCGGGCATTTTCCTCGAAAGTGCTCCCATCCTCGATGCAAGGCGCCATCTCGTTGATTCCGGGAAGTGCATGCACCCGGACGCCACGAAGCAGGCCGGCCTCGCGAAATTCGCGCAGCTTACCGGAACTGGTTGAAGCCAGCCATAACTGGAGTAGATCACGCATCGCGCGGGTGCATCGGCTCTCGTTTAGCAGTTCGTTGAAAACCCTTGCGGAACCGTGTCATTCCGAGCCCGTTCGCCCTTTCCGTTGCGAACGGTTCCTTCGCGTTGCTCAGGACAGGCTCTGAGCGCAGCGAAGGAGTTCAGGGTAAACTTCGCGAGGAATCTGGCTTTGAAACTAAAGGAAATACGAGATTCCTCGTCGCCTTGGGCCCCTCGGAATGACAGTTTGGACGAGTCTTTCAACGAACTGTTAAGGGTCTGACGCCGATTTTGAGTAGCGAACGTTGAGCCTCAATAAGCTTGTCAATCGCCGGTTGAGCCAACTCCAACAGTTGATTCAGTTCACCCCGCGAATAGGGTTTGCCTTCAGCGGTAGCCTGCACTTCTACGAGATCCCCTGAGCCCGTCATCACCACGTTCATGTCGACCTCGGCGTGGGAGTCCTCGGCGTATTCGAGGTCAAGCAGCATCTCGCCTCCCACGATACCCACACTGATGGCAGCCAGGTAGTCCCGCAGCGGAGAGCGAGGGATGGCTTTGAGAGAGACCAACTTCTCGAACGCGAGTCCCAGCGCCACCAGCGCGCCTGTAATCGAGGCGGTGCGAGTGCCCCCGTCGGCGCGGATCACGTCACAGTCAATCCACGCCGTACGCTCGCCCAGCGCTTCGAGATTGGTGACCGCCCG
>JASHYZ010000305.1 GCA_030042795.1 Terriglobia bacterium
GTCAGGAATACGACGCGGGCCTTTTCCTGCGGCGCAAAGCCCGGCGAGGTGATCTCCACCAAGTGCGGTGCGAAGACTTCCGCCACGCTGACGAAGACGATCATCAGCAAGGCCATGAAGGTGACCACGGTGGAGAAAACGTGCCAGCCCTCATCCTCCCGGCCTTCGGCGACGTACTTGGTGAACACGGGGATGAAAATCACGCTGAGCGAGGCGCCGGCAACCAGATAGTTGAGAAAGTCGGGAAGAGTAAAGGCGGAGTAGAAGGCGTCAGTGGCGGCGTTGGAACCCACCTGGTGAGCCACCGTCCACTCCCTCAGGAAGCCGAGAACACGGCTGAGGATCACGCTGACGGTAACAATGCCGGCGGCCCCAGCGAGGCGGCCTGCGGTTTGGCCGCCAAAAGTGGGGGCCGGCACATCCATAGAGGCCGCCGACACGTCGGCGTCGGCCTGCGGCGGACTCAAAGTTGTTCCGCTCTCAGGCAAGCCGGCGCGCTCCTCTGTTGAAGGATTGCTAAGCATCGTCAACGGAAGATCGGTGCGAAGCTTGCCCGGCGGAAACACTCCAGGCACAGCTTCGACCACGGCCGGCGGCTAGGAAAATGCGCGAAGAGTCCATATCACACAATTGCGGAGTAGTAGTCAGGCTATCATGAGTAACGCGCAGTTCAGTCGAAAAAAGCCGGGCTTACCCGGATTGGTAATCCCTGAAGAGCGCGCCTCCAACGGAGCCAAGTCGTAATCTGATTGAGCGGTGACGCATGAACGCATGCTGTTGTCCCGTTCCGGCCTATTTCCGATTGCAAACCCCATGGCGAGTCGAATACTATAAGTTTCAGAGCCCGTTGATGCTTCTTCTGCGCGGGCGGGTAGCAACCGTTCCAACCGTCTGAGAGTTGCTTCAGGGCAAACGGCGGCATTGGCCCGTAGGTTTGGGTAGTCCACAATAAGCGGTCCGTGATTAGAGTGCACGACGTGATCGGGTGCGCGCCAAGGTTGAGCACTAGCATCAGGACGCAGCAACGCTGATGCCGTAACGAACCCGGCGAGGAAAACGGCAATGGCCCACTCAAGAGGGCGAAAACTCCCAGGCCGGACACCGGCGGAGACCCGGGCCGAAATGGTCCAGGTCGTGCTACCCAATGACGCTAATCCGCTGGGGAACATATTGGGCGGCACCGTGATGCACCTGATTGACATCGCCGGCGCCATCGTCGCGCACCGGCACTCGCGCAGTTACGTGGTGACCGCTTCCGTGGACAGCGTTGACTTCGCGCATCCCATTCGTGTCGGTCAGGTGATTATGTTACGCTCCGAGGTTACGCGAGCCTTCCACACTTCGATGGAGGTGGAAGTGAAGGTTTTCCTCGAAGACTACGTCAAGGGCGAACGCCGCCTCACCAGCTCCGCCTACGTCACCTACGTGGCGGTTGATCAGCAGTTGAAGCCCACACCGGTTCCGCCGCTCATCGTGCGGACTGCAGGCGAAAGGCGGCGCTACCGGGAAGCCCTGGCGCGCCGGCGAAGGCGCCTGGCTGATGCTGCTAAGGCGCGCCGGCATCCCGAAGAAGAAAGTTGAAGCGCCTGCTTTCCGCGCCGCACGCCAGGCTTGTTCCCAACTGGGCAGTGCGCCGGCCTTTTGGTGAGCGTTGCACCATTTTTTTCCTGAAAGCCTGCGAAACCCACCGCGATCCCAGGGGGTTCGCACAAGGAGGCTAAAATGAAGACCAAGCGAACGAAGATCTTTTCCGGGACGCCTTGGGAACCCATGGCCGGTTACGCCCGCGCCGTTCAGGCCGGAGACGTCGTCTACGTCTCCGGCACCACCGGGACGGATCCCTCGGGTAAGGTGCTGAATCCGGGAGATGCCGCCGGCCAAACCACGCAGGCGATTCGGAATATTGAGAACGCACTCAAGCGGCTGGGCCTCAGTCTTGACAACGTGGTACGCACTCGCATCTTCCTTACTCAAATGGACCGATGGGAAGAGGTAGCCAAGGTTCACGGGCAATTTTTCGGTGAGATTCATCCCGCCACGGCATTGATCGGCGTCGCCCGCCTTGTGGATCCTGAAATGCTTGTGGAGATTGAAGCGGACGCAGTTCTTTAAACGACCCAGGTCAGCGACTGCCGGTACGACGTGGTTCGCAAGGAACGCGGGCCAGAGGTTTTCCCCGCTTCGGAGAGTCGCAGGGGTGGCGATGAGCGCCTTTCGAGGAGCCAACAATCTTAAGACGCTTGCCTTCCGCCACCAAGTGGTTTGCAAGTTGGGGGGAGTGCCAGGCGTTCCGGGCGCAAGTCGTGGCGCCGTGAGGCAATACCAACCTGCAAGCCGAGATTGAGCTAAGATCAATGAACGTCGTGTCTTAGGCCGATACTCATCCTCCTCACGCCGCCCTGCCAACCCGCCGGCGAAGTTGACCGTCTGCAGGCATCCGACAGCATCTGCGATAACTGCGTTTTTGCACCGCACCGGCGTTGCCCCTGTACGATCTCGAACCGACATTTGCAAGGTCAGAGTGGGCTGGCGTAAAGCGCGATTCAGATTTTCTGAGGCCCGAATCATCATCTTGCTTGACAGATCAGCGAGGGTGGTATACATCTGCGGGCGGAGGGAGTTTTGCGCAGGCTGTAAGAAGGTGCGCGGACCCCCATAACCAGCTCCCGGCGCTTCGGGAGACAGCGTGAGGAGGATGTCATGCCTTTTGATCGAGACCCAGGCGATGAGATGGACAATTTCGGTGATGATCTCTCTTCCGATTATCAGGAAGAAGAAGAGGATGCCGAAAGCGAGGGGGAAGAAACCGTCGGTGATGATGACGAGGACATCTCCTACGAAGAGGTCATGGTAGCGGACACAACGGAAGTTCCATCGGTTGAGCCGCCGGCAGAAACTCCCGCGGCGCCGCCTGAACCGGCCCCGGCAGCTCCGGCCCCGAAAAAGGCCGCGGTGAAAAAGCGGCC
>JASHYZ010000306.1 GCA_030042795.1 Terriglobia bacterium
TTGCCCATGTTTCCGGAGCTGACCACGGAGGAAGTGGACTACACGGTGGCGAAGATCGTGGAGTGGGACCAGCAGTTCGGCGCCGTGTAACGTGCAGGGTGTCGCTTTCCCACTACCGGTGACGGGCGTGCCCTGATTTGCCGCGAGCGCAGCCCAGCCGTATCAAACGAGAGTTCTCCATGATCTCCGTGCCTAAAGGCCTCTCAGCCCAGCGCGGCCTTGGGCCGCAACCAAAAGAAGCGTTCACCACAGAGACCACAGAGGCCTTCTCCGTGTTCTCTGTGCCCTCTGTGGTGCGCTTTTCTTTGCGCGTCGCAACAAAGTGGAGTTCTCCCTAATGCCGGAAAGCTTCTCAACACGGAGTTCACGGAGACTCCGTGGCCTCTGTGTTAGAGGCTTTTGTACGCACAGAGAGCACGGAGACACCGAAAATGGTTGCGCAGGGCCTTCACCCGAGATTTTTCAGGAGTACTTTCCTTGGGTTCCACCAAAGTTTACAAAGTCGTAGTCGTTGGGATGGGAAAGCGGGGCAAGAACCACGCGCTGATGTTCAAGAAGAATCCCCGCTTCGAGCTTGCCGGCGTTAGCACTCGCGATGCAGGCAAGCTGGCCCTCGCTCAAGGCGAGCTCGGTGTTGCGCACGCGAACACGGACCCTGTGGCGCTCTGCCGCGAAATACAGCCTGACGTCTTTTGTTTCTGCACGCCACCTCAGGCGCGGCTGGATCTCATCCAGGTCGGGATACGGTCGGGAGCAAAACTCATTGCCTACGAGAAACCGATGGCACTCTCCATGAACGAGGCCATCGCCATTCAGGAGGCCGTTCGAGCGGCCGGCGTCAAGACCGTCGTGTGCCACCAGCATCGCTACGGTCAGCACTACGCAAAGGCGAAGGAGATCATCGCGAGTGGCGCCATCGGACGCGTGCACACTGTTTACGGCCACACCGTAGGCTGGATGCTTCATCTCTTCACCCACCTCATCGACTACATGCGCTGGTACAACGATAATTCTCCCGCCGAGTGGGTGATGGCGCAGGCCGCGGGCCGCCGGAAGCTCGCGGATAATCACCCCTCACCAGACTATGCGGCCGGCTTCATTCAATTCGCAAACGGGGTGCGCGGCATCATCGAGTGCGGCGCGGGCGCGCCCGATGTGCCCGAAGTTGACTATTGGTGGCGCAAAAACCGGATCGGAGCACAGGGCACAGAAGGTTTTGCGGAGGTGCTGACCGGCGGCGGATGGCGCGCCGTGACGCGCCACCAGCAGGGTGTGGTTAGCGGCGAAGGCTGCATGAATTACGACCTGGATATGCCACCTTACATTGAAGGCATCGCCCGCTGGCTGGATGATGACAGTGCTGTTCATCCTTGCAACGGTGACAGTGCGTATCAGGGCTTCGAAATCGCCATGGCGGCGTTGCGCTCGGTGGTGGAACGAGGCCAGGTCAAGCTTCCGCTCGGTCCGGGCGAGCCGGAGATCGACGCGCTTCGCCGCGTTTTGCCCGAGCAGCAAGTGCTGGTGTCAAGTGCTGTCAACCGAAAGGAGTACAGGGGTTAACAGAAAGATGGGCTGCTCACTCGATCTCCCGAATCTGTGTCAGCTCGATTGCGCCTGCTCTTCACCCGGATAGGAGTGAGCTATGACAACCAAAAGATCTGTGCTGGCGAACCTCGCGACACTCGCCGTAGGAACTCTAGTGGTGGGCGCGGGGATGTTCTCTTACCAAGATCTTCGTCCGGCAAGATCGAAGGAACAAATGCACCCGGCAGCAGTCACGCGGCGCAACGCCTTGTTCGCAGCGCAAACCCCCGGTACAAGTGAAGCTTGGACTCAAACCAGCTCGCTGCCCGAGCCGCTTGAAACGCAAGCGGCCGCGGTGAACAACGGCTTTCTTTACGTGATCGGCGGTCTTTCGAATGGGACCCCCACGAGCAGCGTCCTCTATGCAAAGATAAACTCCGACGGGACACTAGAACCGTTTCAGGAGACAACGCCACTTCCGTACACCTTGTACCGTTATCTCTGTGGGGTTGTGAATAATGGTTTCATCTATGCGATTGGAGGCATCGCCAACGGCTCTACCACATCGTCGGTGGTGTATGCACCCATTCTCAGTGATGGCACGGTGGGCGAATGGACGTCTACGACCCCGCTGCTCGAACCTCTTCAGCTTCACGGCACGGTCGCGAACAAAGGCTATCTTTATGTGATGGGCGGATCAACCGCTCCCATCGCTGAGCCGGGAGATGAGACGGCAGCAGTTACTTACGCCAAGTTTAATCCCGACGGAAGCTTGGGTCCGTTTACTTCTACTACAGAGCTGCCCGTTGCAGATTACAAAACTTGTCCGGTGGCCGATCACGGGTTCATCTACCACCTGGGAGGTGAAACTCCCAGGTCAGTCTCCTCGGTTTGGTATGCGTCGCCGGCTCATAATGGGAGCATCAGCGCTTGGAACGCCGCCACTCCTCTTCCTTACACCAACGCCGCAACGGCAATCGTAAACTCCGACAGTGCGATTGTGATGATGGGAGGCGATACCACCGGCATGGGCGGCGACACTTCCGGCGTGGTTGGGGGCAAGGTCGTTAGCCTCGGAACGATCGAGTGGAGCCTACTACCGCCTCTGCCAAAGATTACCAGCCGGCAATCGGGCGCGGCCCACAACGGCTATGTCTACTCGATCGGCGGGCTGGCGCCCAATGTCGACACCTCGGCCGTCTACTACATGCCCGTGGCAGAGAAGTAGCACGACCGCATTTGCACTCAGCATTGGCGCCTGATGAGTGATCCTTACGATCTGCAACGGTTCGTGGATGCCCAGAATCCTGTATTTGAGCAGGTCTGCTCGGAGCTGCAGCAGGGCCACAAGCGCTCGCATTGGATGTGGTTCGTGTTTCCTCAGCTTCGAGGTTTGGGCGCAAGCTGGATGGCCAACAAGTTCGGGATTTCTTCCCGACCCGAAGCCGAAGCCTATTTACAGCATCAGGTTCTTGGCACACGATTACGGGAGTGCACTCGCCTTGTGAACATTGTGGAGGGCAGCTCAATCGAAGAGGTCTTCGGCTATCCCGACAATCTCAAGTTCCACTCCTCCATGACCCTGTTCGCGCTGGTCGCACCTGAAGACGATGTCTTTGCGGCCGCGCTGCAGAAGTACTTTGCTGGGCAGCCCGATCAGCTCACGTTGAATCTGCTCTGAGTACGTGAGCGACGCGACCCTGTTGAGCAGCGGTCCGCAAGACTTCGCACAGGGCACTATCGATGCGAGTTGAGGAAAGACCGGCCTCCCCTCCTGCCGGTGCCCGCCTGCGCCTTGCTGAACTAAACTGGTGACAGGCCTTTTTGTAATCACGGCTCAGGATTCGGAGGTGTGCAACACCCGCAATCCTTCCGCAGCATTCTGTATGCAGGAGGAAAACAGGTTCTGGCCGACGACATGGAATTGAGATGTTCTCAATGCGGTGAGTTGATACCGGCTGGCGCATCGCAATGTCCCCGTTGCGCGCGGCGCCCTCTCTCCTTTCACGAAGCCGAAACGATGCTGGGCCTGAGTGTCGTCGGACTCGCTGTGCTCTTTGCCATCACGGGCTTCGCTGTCAGCTTGTACCATGCGAAGTACGAGGCGTTGGGACTGGAGTGGCACACGCGGGGTGAAGCGGACCTGAAAGCCGGAAAGGCGCTCAAGGCCGTCGTTGATTTTCGGACCGCCCTCGTTTACGCCCGCGACAGTGAAGTTGACCAGCTTGACCTCGCGCGGGGGCTGATGGCGGCGAACCGTACCGACGAGGCCAAAGCCTACCTGGCGAGCCTTTGGGATCGGAACCCCGGGGACGCCGTGGTGAATCTGGAACTCGGACGGCTGGCGGCGAGCCGGCACAACACGGACGAGGCTCTGCGGTACTACCACTACGCCATGTACGGAGACTGGGGAAGTCGCGACCCTGCGGAGGCGCGGCGGACCGCGCGGCTCGAGCTTTACCAGTACTTGATCAAGGAGAACCAGCGTCCGCTGGCTGAAGCTGAACTGGTGGCCATGGCTGCTCTCCTGCC
>JASHYZ010000307.1 GCA_030042795.1 Terriglobia bacterium
CCTGGTGCAGTTGCTGCGGAATCCGGTAGTGGTCTACCGCTGGAATGGCGTGGTTTTGGGCGCAGCGGTCGTTCTGGTGCTGGTTTGGCTGCTGCTGCCAAGGACGGCGCCCCAAGCGCCTTAACACTGCCTGGTCTTTGGCCATTAAGCCATTCAAGATGACCTGATTCGCAGTCGACAGGTGACGAAGAACCAACGGTCTGAGACCACCAGACGGCGAAGTCGCGACTATAATCCGAGGTCGTTCGCTTCCGTCCCCAATAACCGCGGAGGAGGGCAAACTGCGCCCGCCTCTGCACTACGCCTGCTCGTGTCTCCCATTATTGAAATAGCCTAGCCAAAGAAGACGAGATCTGAAAAGCACAGGCTCTGCTTTACCTGGCTTCATCTGGGCCGGAAGGAGTGAGCAGACTCGACTGCGGCTTCATCGGTTCGTGTGGCAGGGGCTTCCAGCCCGTGCGTTCAAGCCATTTGTTATCAATGACATCGTGGGTTCTTCCTTCATTTCGCGTTTTTTGGAGCCCACTTCCCCGCCCATTAAGCCAGCCCTCTCGCGATCCGCAGCCCGCACGATCCGCTATGGCGCCTTGCGCCCTCGCCGAAGCACTCGACTGAAGCCCGGAAGCGGCCGCCTCCGGAATTCCCCCCAGGTGTCGGTCTGCGTTTCCTGTCCGCTTCTTGGCAGCACGGCCAAGACAGATGATTCACCCGTTCTCGCATTTACTTGATTAGATATAACTAAACAGGTTAGAAGTCAAGTGAAATCTCGTGCTGGTGCTGGTGTCATTTGAACGACTGAACGTCGCGTCGTCTTCCGCATCATGTTTTCGCCGTCCGGGGGGATTTATGATGAGGCGGCTCGCCGCGCTTACTTGTCTGTGCGCAGTTCTGGCCTTGTGTGCTTGACGGTATGCGATTTTCCCTGGCGCGTGCCAGCGCAGACGCCCGGGCGGCGTGGTCATCAACGGGGCAAGACGGCAGCAAAAGCCGCAGACGCGAAGACGGGTAGCCACGGTTGGCGCTTTTCCAACCGTGGGCTTTTATCGACCGAAAGAACCCACGGTCAGAAACACGCTGACCGTGGCTACCCGCTGTCGGTTGTCAGGTCGAAAAGCGCACGCTTCCGACGGTTGCGTGGGCAACCTTGATATTCATTTATCAAAAGAAATTTGGACTTCATCACCACGTCAGCAAGGAGGCATTTATGAGGCACCGAGCATTAATAAGTCTAAGTCTTCCCGCAGCGGGGCTGGCAGTCGCCATCCCGCTAGCGTGCCTGCTCACCCTGGGAGTTGCCAGGAGCCTATCGGCTCAGCAACCGAGCTACAGCGTCGTCTACAACTTTTGCCAGGGAGGCAACTATAGCGATGCGCAAAACCCGTACGGAGACTTGATCGCGGACAGTGCCGGAAATCTCTACGGTACGACCGAGTTCGGGGGAACCAGCGGCGAGGGAACGGTGTTTGAAATATCCGCTGCCGGGACTGAAACCGTACTACACAACTTCGCCGGTTATCCAACCGACGGCGCCGGACCTCTTGCGGGCCTAGCGCTAGACACAGCCGGCAACCTGTTTGGTACCACCAACGGCGGCGGCGCGGTCGGCTTGGGTACGGTTTTCGAGGTCTCCGTTGGCGGCACGGAAACCGTCCTGCACAGCTTCACCGGCGCAAGCGACGAGGGCCTCCCTGCTGGGAAGCTGCTTCTGGATGACGAGGGCAACCTGTATGGCACCACGGACGGGGTCTTCTCGGGCCAGTACGGGACCGTCTTCAAGATGACTCCCGCCGGCAAAGTCACAGAGCTCCACACGTTTCCCGGGTTTTCAGGCGACGGGGAGAACCCCGACGCTGGCCTGACTCGCGATAGCGTCGGCAACCTGTACGGTACGACGTTTGGCGGCGGGGCTAGGGGGTTCGGTACCGTGTTCGAGGTGAGTAAGGACGAAACGGAGACGGTGTTATACAGCTTTGAGGCCGGTGACGACGGCATGCGACCCGCTGCCAGCTTAGTGCGGGACGCGGAAGGCAACCTGTACAGCACCACAATTGGTGGGGGAGGGGCCGCCACCGAGTCATGTGACTCGGTTGGCACTTTAGGGTGCGGGACAGTATTCAAGGTTCCGCCTGACGGCCAGGAGAACGTGCTCTACAGCTTCACGGGCGGCACCGACGGCGGCGTTCCCAGGTCGGACCTGCTGTTGGATCCAAAGGGAAATCTTTACGGGACCACCAGCGCGGGCGGTAGCGCAGGCGGCGAGTGCTTTGGGCAGTCGTTCACCTGCGGCGTCGTTTTCGAGGTCTCCGCCGCGGGCAGGGAGAGGGTGCTTCACGCTTTTGCCGGCTATCCCGATGACGGCGGTATACCCTACGGGGGCCTCCTGCGCGTCGGAAATTACCTTTATGGAACCACGAACATCGGCGGGGCCTACGACTGCGGAACGGTGTACCAGGTCACGCCGTGAGCGAGGTAGCGCAGAGGTGGGCGCAGTTTGCCCTCCTCTGCGGTCTTTAGCCGAGGGCGACACAGGTTCCGACACGCTCAGTCCACGCCCAGCATTATAATCGCGCCTATGTCGCGACTTCGCCGCCTGGTGGTGTCGGACCGTTGGTTCTTCATCACCTGCCGACTGCTTCCGCGACGGCGCGTTCTCTCGGCGTTGGAATTTGCCACCCTCGCAGCGGTGATCGATGAACGCCGAGCCGAACATGGCTTTCTTCTCAC
>JASHYZ010000308.1 GCA_030042795.1 Terriglobia bacterium
AGGTTTCCGGCACGTCGGCCCGCACCCAGAGATTGTCGGGATTAATCAGGGTGACGATGGGTTGTGCGATGTTCACCACTTCCCCCTGCAGCGCCGCGCGTGTGTCCACGAATCCGTCAATCGGCGAACGGATCTCGGTGTAGTCGAGCCGCACCTGGGCTTGGGTGCGCTGGGCGCCCGCGGCCGCCAGTTGGTGAATGCTGGCGTTGAGCTCGTCTTCTCTCACCTTTACCTGTTCCAGATTCGACCGCGCCAACGCCAGGGCAGCCTGTGCCGCTTCTACCTGCTGGGCCAACGAGTTCAAGTGAGCCTGCGCAGCTTCGTAAGCGGTTCGAGCCTGGTCATCGGAGGATGCCGGATCGATTCCTTGTTGGAACAGCTTGTGAGTGCGCTCGTAATTCAAGCGGTCATTCTCGAGGTCGGCGGCGCCTTCCTTCTGGGAGGCCATCGCCGAGGCTAGTGAGGCCTCCGCTTGCCGAATCTGGTCTCGCGTTTGCAATTCCTGGTAGGTAAGTGTCGACCGCGCGCTACTCACGCTGGCGGCCTGGCCCTGCTCCGAGTGCGTGTAAAAGGCGCGCTCAGCAACCAGCTCTTCGGGCTGAATGGTAGCCAGCAGCTCGCCCGCGTGAACGGTATCGCCCTCCTTGACGGTGAGCTTCTCAATCTGTCCTTGTACTTGGGAGCTCAGCACCACGTCGTCCGTGGTGACGATGCCGGTCAGTGCCAGCGAGGTTACCGGACGAGCATAAACGTAGTAGAGCCCGGCGCCGGCGGCGGCAATGAGAACAATCATCAGCAGCTTGCGCATAACGAATATGCCTCCGGGTTGCGAAACAAACCGTAGCGGACAAACTCCAGCACTTCATGCCTCCGGCGACGGACGTTGTCTGCCTCGTAGGGATCGCTTCCCGTCACGGCACGAACGATAGGTGCCACGGCAAAGTAAAACCTCGTCAGAGCCGCCAGAGACACCACCGTGTGTTCTGGATCGACACGCCGGAACTCACCGGTGTGAATGCCCCGCTCGATCACCTCGGTCAGCCGCTCAGCGAGCGGAGCTGAGTACTTGCGTGCCAGGTGCTCGAAAGGCCGCCCCCCGGACATACTGAGACGCTGAATCAGCGCCGGGAAGTGCGGTCGCGCTGCGATGAAGTCAAACGACATGCCTACGTAGGCCAGCACCACGTTGCTGGCCTTCTCCTTTGAGTTCAAAACCGCCACGGCGCGTTGGTAGAACTCGCGCGCGTGGTTTTCCAGCACGGCTTCGTACAAGGCGTCCTTGCTCTTGAAGTAGTAATAGAGCAATGCCTTGTTCACACCGGCCTCGGCGGCAATGGCTTCGATGCGGGTGCCGTCGACACCGGAACCGGCAAAAAGCCGCTCGGCTGCGTCCAGGATGGCCGCCCGGCTGCGTATGCCTCGGTCCTGACGAGGGCGCCCAATCCTGGGCACGCGCTTACTCGGCTGATTCACCACGGCTCTTTGAGACATTTAACTAACCGGACAGTTAATTTTAGAGACTCCCGGTCTCTGCCGTCAATGCTCTTCACCTGACATTTACGTCTGGCCTGCTGTTCTTCTTACAACGAACTTACGGAGGCCTGGAACAGCCGCCGGTTGCGCGGGAGCCGCATCCAAGGCGGTATAATCCGAAGTGCCGGTCAGGAAGGGCAGCCCGATTCATTCTCGGCTTTTGGCGGCAGACGAGGGTACAAAACAAAGGAGGAGTCATGCCTGTAACCATTCTTGCTATGGCGCTGGCAACGGGGGTTGCAGGCGGCGGTCCGCCGACGGTAGGGCGGCCAGCCCCGGACTTTACACTGAATGATCAGAACGGGCATCCCGTGCGTCTGAGTGACTTCCGGGGAAAGAAGAGTGTGGTGCTGGCTTTCTACATCCGCGCCTTCACTCCCGGGTGAAGGAAGGAGTTGCTGGCGTATCAGGCTGATATCGCTAAATTTCAGCAAGCGGGCGCAGAGGTGATCGGCATTAGCGTAGACTCAGCGAAGCGCAACCAGGCCTTCGCCGCCGAACTCCACATCACCTTTCCGGTACTCAGTGACGAAAGCAAGGCCGTGACCAAAGAATACGGGGTCCTCTATCCGCTTATTCGGGTTGCCAAGCGGGTGACGTTCGTGATCGACCGCGAGGGAATCATTCGGGAAATCAAGGAGGGAGGTGAAGCGGCCGATCCCGGCAAGACCGCCCAGGCCTGCTCGCTGCTAAACCATTAGATTAGCCCATAATACAGTTTTAGCGGCCATGGGTCGGCAGCCACTTCCTATATTTTCCTGGGCTGAGATGACGACGAGGCTATGCGGACTGACTCGGGGGCGCTTTGGGGGCCACGGCAGGGCAGTAAGAGGACGAACAAACTGGAAATATTCCTCATAATCAATAAGATAGTAAGCGGGATGGGGGCAACTGAGCCCACAATGATTATGACTGTATATAACCATAAAGTTAACATTGGTCAGCCGATAGATGCGTTCCAGCGTCCTCTTCGCAGTCTGCGCATCTCGGTGACAGATCAGTGCAATCTCCGTTGCCGCTATTGCATGCCCGAGGAGGAGTACGTTTGGCTCGAGCGGGACGAGATTTTGACCTTTGAGGAAACCGCCAGGCTTGCCGGGGTCTTCATGGACCTCGGCGCGGACCGGCTGCGGTTGACGGGTGGCGAGCCGCTCCTTCGCCGGAACCTGCCAAACCTTATCCGGATGCTCAAGGAGGTCGGGCAGTACCATGCCTCGGGCGTGCCCCCGAGCCAATCGCCAGGAAACTGCGATCATGGCCAACCCTCGACACCTCGACTGCGCGATCTCGCTCTTACCACGAACGGTTTGCTGCTTGCCACCCAAGCCGAGGCGTTGCGTGATGCTGGTCTCGACCGCATTACGGTGAGCCTCGATACCCTGCGTCCGGAGCGGTTCCGCCAGTTCGCGCGACGCGACGGCCTGCCTCAGGTGCTCGAAGGCATTCGGGCTGCGCGCGAGGTCGGATTCGGGAGCCTCAAAATCAACACCGTGGTGATGCGCGGATTCAATGACGATGAGCTGGCCGATTTGGTGGACTTCGGGCGTGAAGCCGGGGCTGAGGTGCGATTCATCGAGTATATGGATGTCGGCGGTGCCACACAGTGGTCGATGAGCCAGGTGGTTTCCCGCCAGGAAATTTTGGAGAAGCTGTCGGCCCGTTTCGGCGTCATCCAACCACGAAGTGCCAACGGCAATCGTGCGGCGCCGGCAGATCGGTTTATGCTTCGGGACGGCACCACCTTTGGGATTATTTCGTCCACCACGGAACCTTTCTGCGCGCACTGCGACCGGGCGCGCCTGACGCCGGACGGCTTGTTTTTGTTATGCCTCTACGCGCGCCAGGGTGTTGATCTGAAGGCGGCGCTGCGGCGCGGTGCGACGGCGGCGGAGCTGGCAGCCTTGATCGTGGAAGCATGGCAGGCGCGGCGCGATCGAGGCGCCGAAAAACGAAAGTCCGTGCGCGCGCGGGGGCCGCTGGTTCCCGTCGAGGCCTTACGCCGCGACCCACATTTGGAGATGCACACCCGTGGCGGCTAGGCCGTTAAACTCTGCTTTTTCACTGTTGACTATGGACTGTCAACTATCGACTTTTGTCAGATTCCTCCCGCGCCGGGTTAGAATAGGAGCAAATGTCCGAAAGATATTTCGATCGCAGCGAAGCCGAAGAGCTGCTGCCGCTCATCGCCGGCTGCCTCACCGAGGCGCGCCAGTTGAAGCAAACCATGGACGGTCTCGATAATGAGCTCGCCCGGGCGGCAGCAAAGGTCATGATGCTGGGCGGCTGGTTGCCTCCCCATCGCGAACTGAGCGAAAAACGCGCCTTACGGGAACAGGCGAGAGAGAAAATCGCTGAGGCCATCCGGCAGATCCACGAGACCGGCTGCGTGGTGAAAGATCTCGATGAGGGGCTGGTGGACTTCCCCAGCATGCGCGACGGCCGCGAGGTTTACTTGTGCTGGAAGCTCGGCGAGGAACACATTGGCTATTGGCACGGCATCGATGAGGGCTTCGCAGGACGTAAGCCCTTGGAGGATGACGATTCCGGGGAGCCCGAAGAACCTTCAGGCCCCAGACGCTTACACTGAACGCGCTGCATGGGAACAGCCATCTGACAGTTTGCTGAAGACCCTGCTGGAACCGTGTCATTCCGAGCCCGTTCGCGGTTCCTCGTCGATCGCGATACGTCGCAGTGACGGCGTGGGTGAGTTTCGACTTCTGATTCTGAAGAGACCATTCGAGCGGCAGCACACATGGCAGACTTTTCACACAATTCGCAGAGTACGGGTATCTCCGCGGCTGTTAGCCCCACCGCGAATCATTCTGCCGGGCCGGAAACCAGCCAATCACCCAATTACCCGATCACTCAATCACCCGATCATTCCAACGCACTAGCTCGCGCCGCCAGCCCTTATTTGCGCGGCGCCGCGCATCAGCCCGTGCAATGGCTGGAGTGGGGTGATACCGCGTTTGAGCGTGCCGCGAGCGAGGATAAGCCTATCTTCTTGGATATCGGCGCCGTGTGGTGCCACTGGTGTCACGTGATTGACCGCGAGAGCTACGAGAATGAGGAAATCGCGCGCATCATTAACCAGCATTATGTGCCCGTCAAGGTGGACCGCGACGAGCGGCCCGACATCGACGCGCGCTATCAAATGGCCATCAGTGCACTGACGGGCCAGGGCGGATGGCCCCTCACCGCCTTTCTCACGCCAGACGGCAAGCCGTTTTACGGCGGCACCTACTTTCCGCCTGACGATCGCTA